>JBCDIP010000255.1:0-5271 GCA_038748855.1 Pseudomonadota bacterium | reverse complement strand
ATCACCATCTCGGAGGTCAGACGACCGGTGGTGTAGAAGATCTTGTCCTCGGTCGGCACCGAGTTCAGGTGCATGTAGCCGGCAATCTTGTCCACCGCATTGTGGCGGCCCACATCCTCCATATAGACCAACGGCTTGTCCTCTCTGCACAGGACACAGCCATGGATTGCGCCCGCATGAAGGTAGAGCGATGGGGCCGTGTTGATCTTCTTGGTGAGCTCATACAGCCAGGACGTGCGCAGCGTGGCATCAGGATTAAGCTCCACCTGATCAAACGTCTCCATCAGATCGCCGAACACGGTTCCTTGCGCACAGCCGGAGGTGCGCACTTTCTTCTTCAGCTTCTCCTCAAAATTGGTCTGCCGCTTGGTGCGCACCACCACCACTTCGATATCGTCGTCATAGTCGATACCGGTGATCTCATCATCGGCGCGCAGCATGTTCTGATTGAGCAGATAGCCGACGGCGAGCATCTCGGGATGATCGCCAATAGTCATCATGGTTACGATCTCCTGACCGTTCAAAAAGAGGGTCAGCGCGCGCTCATGCACCACTGGGATTTCGATCGGCTTGCCATCCTGGTCGATCCCGCCGACGGGACGCGACAGGTGTGCGTCCTCTGGATCAGGCGCAACGGCAAACTCAGGCAACTCGGCTGCGCTCATGGGCTGCTCCTGGTTGATAGACCCGCAACGGCGGCACATGCAGGGCAACACTGTCACCCACCGCAATGGTGCCTTCCCGCTCCACCCAGGCGGTGATGCCGCGCCGATTGCGGGCATTGCCCACAAAGTGTCGTCCGAAGCCGGGATGATGTTTCTCAATCTGCTTGCCCGGCCACGCGCAGGGCTCGTTCTCCATATCCACAACCAGGCCCGTTCCGTCTGAGAAGATCAGACGGGAGGACGGCGGCACCAACGTGAAGTCCGGAATGCCGGAGACACACATGGTGGCGCCCAACCATTCCGGCTTGACCTCCGGCAGACCCATATCCTGGGCAATGGCTTTCAGATCTTCCACGGAGACGATGGTCACCTGGCGCACATTGCGCACCTTGGTGCCGATGGGATACTGCGCCTTGGTGCGCACGCAGGCCTCGCGCGTCAGGGATGTGTGACAATCGCCCTCAAAGCCGGAAAACCCGGCAGCGACCCTATCGACGGCCTCGCTGGCGATGGACGTCTCGCTGTCGGCCACCAGATAGAGCCCTTCCACTTTTCCCACAATGTTTGTCGGCTGAAGTATCGCCATCTCACCTGCTCCATATGTCCTGACAGAGGGCTGTCATCACGCCCTCCTTATAGTCTGCAACAGCATGACAACTCTAGCACAATCGCCCCTTACCACCACCCGCACCGGCGTGGTTCTGGTGGCCGCCTCAGCGCTCGCCTGGAGCCTGGCACCCTGGTTCACCCGCACGATAGAGGCTGACATCTGGGCCGTGCAGTTTTGGCGGGCGATTTGGGCAGGCGTGTTCATCTTGGCCTACGTGCATGTGCGCAAGGTGGAGGGTGGCCTTTCCGGCATCGCCCGTCTTGGCCTGCCGGGCTGGGCGGCAGCGGTGGTTGGTGCAGCGGCCACCATATGCTTTCTGGCCGCCTTCCGGCATACCGTGGCTGCAAACGTGGTGCTGATGTACGCCACGGCGCCCTTTGTGGCCGCCGGTCTTGCGTGGCTGATGATGCGAGAGCAGCCCGGTCGCGTGACCTTATTGGCCTCTCTCTGCGCATTGGCTGGGGCCGCCATCATGGTGGGAGGCTCGCTCGGCGGCGTGAACCTCACCGGGGACCTTCTGGCCATGGCCATGACTGTGGGCATGGCATTGATGACGGTGATCGTGCGGAAATACCGCGCCCTGCCTATGGTGATCGCAATGGCCTTTGCCGCCCTGTTGATCGTGCCGGTGGCCTGGCCGCTAACTGATCCGTTTGCGGTTTCAGCCCGCGACTTTTGGCTGCTGGTTGCATTCGGCGCTGTTCAGGCTGTGGCCATCACGCTGCTCACTGAGGGCACGCGGCTCATTCCGGCAGCGCAGGTCCCGCTGATCGGGACGATCGAGATCCCGTTTGCAGTCTTCTGGATTTGGCTGGCCTTTGGGGAGGTGCCCCCGCTAGCAACATTCGCGGGCGGTACGGTCATCTTGGCTGCAGTTCTGTGGTATCTGCGCGCCGGGAAAACATAAACTCAACCATCAAGGCCAAATAGGCCGAATTTTCAAGCCTGTTCAAGCGGTTACGCGAAAATGGGTTCGTTCGGATATAAAACCAAAAAGTGGGTAAAAAATCAAACTTTTAGTGGCAAAAGATCGGCAATCGAAGCCTGCCCCTCAATCTCCCAAAGGCGCTCCAGCAGCTCTTTCGCCCATTCGTCCGGCATGCCGGCAAAGGCACAGCAGCTCAGAAACTTCGCGCCAAGCGCCTCATCACTCAGCGGGTTGCCGGGCATGCCCGTGGGCTCAGCCAAGATGCCTGAAAACTCCTGGCCATCAGTGGTGGTGACCACCACTCTCGCCCCTTCCGGGGTGGAGGGATCAGCAGCAAGAGCCTCATCACGCTCCATGCTCACCTTGGCCATTTGGGCCGCAATCACAGGATCCTTCAACGTGGCTTCAGAGATATGCTCCGGCGCAATCGTGCCGTTGACCAACACACAGGCAACCGCAAAGGGCATGGAGAACTGCGCCTGCTGAGGGGTTTGAGGGTCGTCATAGACCAGGCTCACCTCCACCACCTCAGGCACGTGACAGACAACCGAAGCGATCTCACCAGGCTTCAGGCCATTCTCCTCCGCCAGGCGCCCGGCCAGCTCAGCGCCGGCGTGACCGGCAGAGCAAATGGGGTATGGCTTGAACAAGATCCCCGGCTCCTTTAGCCGCCAGGTCGAGCCCAACTGGTCCAGCTCTGTCAGATCGGCCTCTCCGTGATTGATCAGTTTGAGGTAGCCACGGTGCTCCTCAAAGGCGACCACAGGCCCGGTGAGGCCGTGATGCACGGCCAACGCACTCTCAGCCGCCAGAGCTGCAGCTCGGCCCGCCAGGAAAGGCTTCGTGTCCGTGCCGAACATGGCTTTCATGCCGGAGGCCTGGACGGTGGCGATCCCGATGGCCTGATTGATCTGAGCCTCACTCAAACCGCAGGCCCGCCCGGCCCCGGCCGCCGCGCCCGGAACGCCGAACGTGGCCGACGTCCACCAGCCGTCATAATACTGGCGGGTGGAGCACATCATGGCGACAGCATAGGTCGCTTCTACAGCGGCGATGAAATCGCACAGAAACTCTTCCCCGCTGCGCCCAGATTTCTGGGCAAGCCCCAGCACCGCGGGAAGAGACACCGCAGACCCGTGCATAATGCCGGTGTAGCTGGTGTCGTCGAAGTCGAGCGCATGGGCCTGTGTGCCCGCTGCAAGAGCCGCGCCCGCCGGAGACAGTTTCGCCCCCGTGCCTGGCACCGCGCAGGGTCCGCCCGCATAAACATCGCCCGCCAGCGCCAATGCCTTGCGCCCGGGCTCTGTGGCGGCGCCGGCAATGATCACGCCGATCGTGTCGATCACGCAGCGCTTGGCAATATGGCGCACATCTGCAGGAACGTCGCTAAGCGTCAGGCCGTGGGCCCAGGCCGCGATCCGTCCGGAAATGGTCAAGAGCCGGCCTCTTCCACCACGTAGCCAAACTGCGCGGCGGTCTCTTCCAACCACTCATAGATCACCACGGCGAAGTTACGCGGCACAATGAGGTCAAACTGATCCGGCCCGGAGTGGTGGCAGAGCGTCGCCACCCCGTGAATGCCGCTTTGGGCAAAGGCACCACGGGCAAACACATCCGGATGAAGATCCACCGGCAAGCCCCTTGCCAACACATCGCGCGCCTTCGGCCCGGAGACCCGCAAGATTGTGCGGCTGTGGCCGAGCTCAGTCACCACCGCGGCCTCCGGCTGGAACGCCTTGCCCAAAGTTTCCCCCATATTGGCTTTCAGGAGGCAAACGACGAGAAACTTTTCAGGTGCGGTTTTGAACACCGTGGTCTTGCCCTTGGAGGACGCGGTTCTCGTGTCGCTGGGCAATGCAGCACCCACAGGCTTGGCCGCTTTGCTCGCCACAGAGCCCACCGTGTCCGGCCAGGCTGCCAGTTGGACGATATCGCGACCGGTCACCTCCATGATCGACACCTCAGCGTCTCCCGAACCGGCACCTTTGCGGCCGGGTTCGTAAACCCCGGCCAAAGCAGATCTGATATCAGCCATTTTGCTTCTCCCCTGCCGGATCATAGAAATGCGGTGAGACCACCTTGCACGTGACCACCCAACCTTTGAGCGGATAGCAGGCGTCTATCAGCTGGCCCTCATAGCGCTCCAGCCCGCCCTCAATCAGGCCAAGGCCGATGAACCGACCAAGCGCAGGGCTATAGGTGGTCGAGCTCACATGACCAAGCCCATGGCCTGCATGGGGCCCATCGTGAGGATGGAGCAAAGCACCGCCGCTCAGCCGTTCTTCAGGCTTCACCGGCTCCAGCCCCACAAGGCGCTGGCGGTTCTCGTCCTGAATGCCCTCGCGCTGGCGCATGATGGAGCCCACAAACTGCTTCTTGGTGCTGGCCATCTTGCCAAGGCCCAGATCTTCCAGCGACGTGCGCCCATCGATCTCGTTGCCGGCAAAGTGGCCCTTTTCGATGCGCAGAGCGCCGAGAGCCTCCGTGCCGTAGAGACACAGCCCATGGCCCTTGCCCGCTTCATAAAGCGCCTCCCAAATGGCCTCGCCGAAGCCGGAGGGCGTTGCCACCTCATAGGCGAGCTCACCGGAGAACGAGATGCGGAACACCCGCACCGGCATGCCGTTATACTCGGTCTCGCGAACGCCCATGAACGGGAAAGCCTCGTTGGAGAAGTCGATATCGGCAAACACCTCCTGCAGCAGCGCCCGGGAGCTGGGCCCAGCCACCGCAAGGCCGGCATACTGGTCTGTCACCGAGGTCACGTGCACCTTCAGGTCCGTCCAGCAGCACTGCAGCAGCCATTCCAGGTGAGACATCACCGCCGCCGCTTCGGCCGTTGTGGTGGTCATGAAGTAGTGCGTGTCCGACAGGCGCGAGGTGGTGCCGTCATCGAAGACCAGTCCGTCATCGCGGAGCATCACGCCATAGCGCGCCCGGCCCGGCTTCAGCAGCTTCCAGCCGTTCACATAGACCCGGTTGAGGAATTCTGCAGCATCCGGCCCCTGCACCTCGATCTTGCCGAGGGTGGTCACATCCACCATGCCGCAGGTTTTGCGCACTTCCGT
>JBCDIP010000254.1:0-5279 GCA_038748855.1 Pseudomonadota bacterium | reverse complement strand
GAAATCACATCTGTAGGTGGCGGAAGCAGCATGAATTCTCGTTTACCCTGGAGTGACCGGCAATCAGACTACGAGCCCGCCGGCGCCTATGATTATCCAGCCAGTTCCTCATCCGACAGAGGGTTCATGGCTGAGAGCTCTGCCCTGCATCAGAAGCTCAATGAACTGAGCAACCAGCTGTCTCAGATGGTGACGCCGGAACCTTCTCAGCCACGCGATCTGCCGCCAGCGCCCCAGCACGAGCGCGCCGCGCCATCAAACGCCGAACAAACCATGCGCTCATTGATGGATCGCATTGAAACTAATGAACTTTCTTCCTCTGACTCCCTCTCTCAGCTGAACCGGCAATTGTCTAATTTGGCTGATAAACTCGATCGGGAGACCCCTCCGCCAAGCCCATCACAGGGCTCGGCCATGACCTTTGATGCAGCCATCAAAAACGTCATGAGCCATGTGGAGGAATCGGAAGCCAGAACGCGATCGACCTTAAAGTCCCTACAGGACCGGATTGCCGAAATGGGCGCGCGCGCAGCCTCCTCAGACAGCAAGGGTGTACAGGATACAGCCGGCCCAATCGAGGATCTGGAGCGCCGTTTGGCCAGCATTGCGGCCAAGCTCGATAAGCAGGAAACGGCTGCCAAAAAAGATAGCCGGATCGAATCACTTGAGAAGAAAATTTCAGAATTGGCCGAATCACTTCCTGATCCAGGAATGCTTCAGGGCGATGGTACGGTCGATGCGGGCGCCTTTTTCGGAGCAGGCGCGGCTGATCAAGGCCGCATGAGCGAACCGACCAAAGCGGCTCTGGATTCTCTCGAGCAGCGCATGGACACATTGGCCAACGAGGTCCGCAGCTCAGCTGGGAACACCCTTTCAAAAGATGATGTGAGCCGGCTGTGGACCGATCAATCCACTCTGGCAGAGCAGATCCGCCAGCTGAAGGCCTCAACTGCATCCAACCGGGACCTGCAATCGATGCGCTCCTCCTTGGAGCAGCTGACCAAGCAAGTGAACGTCAGCGACGATGCATCGCGGTACGACCAGGTGAACCAGCGCATCAACGAACTGGCTCACAAGCTTGAAAACACGCTGCCCAACACCGCTGAGCTGGCCAAGAGCGGTGAGTTGGAAGCCAAAATCCTGCAACTGGACGCACGACTCTCCGCTGCCCAGGCTCAACCGGACAATGGTCCGGCCATCAGAGCTCTGGAAGCACAGGTTCGGCAAGTGGCAGACAGGCTGTCTGATCATGAGCGCCGGCTGGACACGATTTCCGAACTGGAAGCCTCCATTGCCCAACTCACCAGCCGCCTGCAAACCACACGCAACGAGGTGACCCAATCGGCTGAAATGGCAGCCACCCGCATGGCCGAGCAGTTGCGGGTGGAGGTTGACAGCAAGGTCAACGAAAACACCGCACCTGATGCATCCGCTGAACTGCGGGCCCTGCAGCAGGGCTTGAACGCCATCCAGAACAGCTCGCAATCTGCCGATCGGCGCACCCACGAGACCCTGGTTGCCGTGCATGACACGCTGGACAGCGTGATCGAGCGCATGAACCAGATTGAGGCGGCCCGGGCCGCGGTTGCCGCAGATGCAGGCATGCCCGTGGCGCCGGTTTCTCCGTCTGCGAAGATAGACCCACTCACTCCGCCCGCCCCGCTGGCAGAACCGGCCCCGGCGTTTGACGCTCCGCAGCCGGAACAACCGAGCGTTGCCTCACAGATCGATACATTCGCGGCACCGCCGGAGCCGCTCGCAGAGCCGCAACCGGAACTCTTTACGGAGCCAGAGCCTCTGAGCCCGCCTTCGCTCGAGCCCGGCGCTCCGGCAGAGCCTCAGCCGCACTCGCCGCGCCAGGATTTCATCGCCGCGGCACGTGAAGCCGCAAGAGCTGCAGGGCATAGCGGCAGCGCAGCAGGTCCGGCGGCAGCACCCGGCCCGCAAGAGATAAACGCAGCGCCGCACCTTGGCGGCCAGTTCGGCGCGCCCCAAGCAGAACCTGAATCGGGCGGCAAACACCGCCAGCTCCTACTGGCCGGCGCCATGGCATTGTTGATCGGCGCCGTGGCCGCGTATGGGCTTTTCAACGGCTATGCAAGCAAGGACGGAGCAAAACCCAATCCACGTGTTACGCACACCGCTCCGGCCCCCACGAGCAGCACGCCAGCGCAGATTGCCCCGCGCACGGCGCCGGCAGGGGCGAGCTCTGGCGATAGCAACGTGCAACCGGCCGAAAGCGTGCCGTTTGATCCCACAGCACCACAGCAGAATGGCAACCTGGCAGACCAGGGTCCCATACCGTTTGATGCAACCCAAACCGCCTCAATCAGTAATGTGGACGGAAAATCCGATTCTCCGCGTCCGCCAGCAGGCAGTGCGGGCGTGAACAGCTCCCTTTCAAGCGCTCCCACGCCGACACTGAAGAGCAATCCGTCGCTGGACCCCAACGTGACCTCGATTGGTGCCGCACCTGTCGGCGCCACGTCTGATGCCTTGGTTCCGCTCACGCCCACGAGCGATGCACGCTCGGCAGCACCGAGCGATCCGTTTGTGACCGGGTCCCTGCCCAGCACGCAACCAACGGGTAGCGAAACCTCCAATACGCTCACCCCCGAGCAGTCAAAGCTGCTGGCCGAACTGCCCAAGGCGCTGGGGCCGGAAGAGATGCTCTGGTCGGCCGCGAAAGGGGACAAGGTCGCACAGTTTATGGTGGCCACGCGCTATAGCGACGGCAAGGCGCTCAAAAAGGATTTTGATAAGGCGGCCATCTGGTACCATAAAGCTGCCTCAAAGGGCCTGGCTCCTGCTCAATACCGGCTCGGCACGCTCTACGAGCGCGGCCGGGGCGTGAAAAAGGACATCAAGAACGCAAAGGCCTGGTACGAGCATGCCGCTCACCGCGGCCACATCAAGGCTATGCACAACCTGGCTGTTCTGCACGCCAACAGCCCGGGCGGGCGGGGAAAATTCAATCAGGCCAGCTACTGGTTTAAAAAGGCAGCCAATCTTGGCCTGAAGGACAGCCAATACAATCTCGCCATCCTCTTTGAGGAGGGCCTGGGCGTTCCAAAGGACATGGTCGAGGCCTACCGTTGGTATTCGCTTGCCGCCAAGCAGAAAGACAAAGACGCTGCCAAGCGCCTTGCGAAGCTCAAGCCCAAGCTTCAGCCGAACGACACGGCCAAAGCCCAGCAAATGGTAGAGACGTGGCGCCCGGTCAAAGCCAAGTTTTCCGCTAATGTGGTGACACCACCGATCGGCGGCTGGCAAAAGCCTGAAAGCGTGCAGGTGCGCGGCACAACCCAAGAGAATGCTGGCTTCGCGCTCGGCCCGGCCACGAAAGAGGCCCAGAAGCTGCTCAACGCCATTGGCTACGATGCCGGCGTACCCGATGGCCAGATGGGTCCCCGCACTGCGCGCGCCATCCGTCAGTTCCAGTCTCAACACGGCCACCAGCCGACGGGCACTGTAACGCCTGAGTTGCTGGACCAGCTGCGCAATCTGCCTGGCTAAAGCGAACTGGGCGGCCTACTGGCGCAGGGGCTCAATCTCAATGTTGAAGATGCCAAGGGGCTTCTGGCTCTGGATCCGGTGATCAGCTTTCACTTCCGGGGGTGGCGAAACGCCCAGGGTCTCCAGCAAACGACCGGTGCTGGCAATCAGTTGATATGCAGCGAAGGTATAGACCGCCTGGACGCTTGAGAGCTGGAACCGGCTGTTGAACAGGGCGCTTTCCGCATCCAGCAGATCTAAGAGGCTGAGTTTGCCCAACTCATATTCTTCCAGATAGGACTTCACGATGCCCTGGTTGATGGTAACTTGCTGGCGGATGATCGAGACCCGCTTACGGCCGCGGGTAAGATTGGCCCAGGCGCGCTCAGCAAGGCCGCGGGCGGCCCTGACCTGCGCATCGCGTTGATAACGGGCTGCATTCACGCGGGCGTCCATTTCGTTGATGCGGTTGCGGCGCTGCAAGCCGCTGAACAGGTTCCATGAGAACACCAAACCACCCTTCACGTCCACGCTGCGGCCTTGGGTGCCGTCCACCCGGCGACCATAGGTGGCGCCGCCCTCAGCGAAAATCTGCGGGGCATAGGCGCCCACAGCGCGTTCGCGGTCAAATGCAACGCCGTCAATGTTGGCGTTCGCCGTTTTAATGGCCGGATTGTTGGCAATAGCGATCTTGACCGCAGCGCGCCGGGTCATCGGCAAGGAGCGTGGAATGCGCACCCGCTTGATGCCCCGGGCCTTGAGTCCGACCACTTCATGAAATTTGGCATAGGCCTCTTCCAAGGCGCGTTTAACGTCTTCGGACACTGCCTTTGCAACCAACAGGCGCTCGCGCGCTTGGTTCACATCGCTTTCCGGTGCCTTGCCCCCGTCAGCCCGCTCTCTAATCAATGCCAGGACTTCCGCATGGCGGCGCACGTTGCGGTCAGCAATACCCACCAGAACCAGGTGACGGCGCACGTCAATATAGGCTTCAACGGCGGTCAGCCCCACCGTTTCTGAATTCTCCAGAACCGTAAGCGCGGCAGCATCGAGGCGCGCCGCATCCCGGTAGACGGAGTTGGCCCGCTCAAACCCGTCAAACATGATTTGCCGCACAACCACGCCCACTTGCCGGCGATAGTTGGTGCGATCGTTCACAGCCCGTGCCAGGCTCCTGGGCTTGTCCACCCGTTGGGCCATCAGATCGCCGCTTAAATCGATCGTGGGGACCAGCCGGCCTTGAGACTGACGCAGCACGTAGCCGCTGGCCGTTCGGTTTGCCCTGGCCGCAGCTATGGTTGGATTGGTTTCAACAGTATGCCGCACAGCCTCGCGCAGCGACATGGCGTTTGCAACTGAGACAGTTGCCAACATCCATGCAAACATCAACGATACAAACACTATGCGCACGATTTTCGCCCGCCCCTGCACATTTCGATTTATTCAAACGTATTTTTGAGAGAATGTTATGAGAGAAATCCTAAACCAACAAGCGATTGACCTAATTGGGGCAAAGTCGACATGACTTTGTGGCATTAATACCACAATTATTGTTGGTATTTCGGGTCATTCCAATCAGCGTGTCTCATAAAGACACGGCACTCATTTGGGAGCGCTCCCTTTACTGGGGAAAACTCGAAAGAGCATCCCATACTTTTTGTGGCATTTGACACGGATCAATGTCGCCCGTCCGGAGTTGCCTAAGACCACTGCGGGCGCCACGTCGCCCTATAACGCGGAGCTGAGGCATTATCTGGCCAGCACCCGGTAATCTAAGGGCCACT
>JBCDIP010000253.1:0-5307 GCA_038748855.1 Pseudomonadota bacterium | reverse complement strand
GCCTGCCTCTCCCTTGAACGTGTGGCGCGCCCTGAACGCGTCCGATTGATCGGCCGAACCCTTTGAGGAGATAACAGTTATGTATGACTTCAACTACCATCGGCCGAAAGACATCAAGCAGGCCGTAAAGATCCTTCGCGACAGCGATGACGGCGTGCCCATGTCAGGCGGCATGACCTTGGTTCCCACCCTAAAGCAGCGCCTCGCGGCACCGTCTGATGTGGTGGATCTTGCCGCGGCCACCGGCGCGGACATCAAGGCGTCCGCCACCAAGGTCACCATCAAGGCGGGCACCACGCACGCCGCAGTGGCGTCTCATGCGGGCATCCAGAAAAACTGCCCGTCTTTGGCGGCGCTGGCCGGCATGATCGGTGATCCGCATGTGCGCAACAAAGGCACCATTGGAGGCTCTATTGCCAACAGTGACCCGGCCGCGGACTATCCTTCCGCGTGTCTTGCGCTGAATGCCAAGATCGTCACCAACAAGCGCACGATCGACGCTGACAAGTTCTTCAAGGGCTTGTTTGAAACCGCGCTGCGGGACAATGAGATCATCACTGAGATCGAGTTTGCCTGCCCGAAACGCGGTGCCTATTCGAAGTTCCCGAACCCGGCCTCGCGCTATGCCATGGTCGGCGTCTACGTGGCTGATCACGGCCGCAAGGGTGTACGGGTTGCCGTCACCGGAGCTTCCGACCGTGCCCACCGGAACAAGGCCATGGAAAAGGCGCTGACGGAGGACTTCTCTGCCGGTGCGTTGGACGGTGTGAAGGTGAAATCCGACGACATGAACGATGACATTCATGCCTCGGCTGACTACCGCGCCCATTTGGTCACCGTTATGGCCAAGCGTGCCGTGGCCGCCAGCGACTGATCGGTCGGGCGCCAGAACGAGATAAGGGCCCGCGGGAACCCTCTCCCGCGGGTCTTGTTTTTTCGAAAAGATCCCACGATCTTTAGCGGCGGGCTCCGCCGCAACAAGGCCCTCGCAGGAACAGGACGTTGGTGAAGATGAAAGACGCGCTGCCTCAATCGATCGATAAGACCCAAGAGCTCTTGTCGTCGGCCGACTATGTGGCGGACCGTGCTCTGGCAACGGTGGTCTTCTTATCGTTTAAGCTCGGGCGTCCGCTGTTTCTGGAAGGCGAAGCCGGCGTGGGGAAAACAGAGCTGGCGAAGGTCATTTCTGAAGCCCTTGGGCGGCCCCTGATCAGGCTCCAGTGTTATGAGGGACTGGATGTGAGCTCTGCGGTCTACGAGTGGAACTACGCCGCGCAGATGATCGAGATCCGTCTGGCGGAGGCCTCTGGCACCCTCAAACGCGACGAGGCCAGCCAGGAAGTGTTCTCAGAGCGCTTTCTGATCAAGCGGCCCCTCTTGCAGGCCCTTGAAGGCGGCAAGACGGGGGCGCCCGTGTTGCTGATCGACGAATTGGACCGCACGGACGAAGCCTTTGAGGCGTTCCTCTTGGAAGTATTGTCAGACTTTCAGATCACCATTCCGGAACTTGGCACGGTGAGTGCCGCCGAGCCGCCCATTGTGGTGATCACCTCAAACCGCACGCGCGAAATCCATGACGCTCTTAAGCGGCGCTGCCTCTACCACTGGGTGGGTTATCCGGAAGCAGAACGCGAGCTGGCCATTTTGCAGGCCCGTGTGCCAGGAGCGCCTGAGGCTCTGGCGCAGGAAGTTGTGGCATTTGTGCAGGAACTGCGCGGCCAGGATCTGTTCAAATCGCCCGGTGTGGCCGAAACGCTGGATTGGGTCACCGCCCTGCATGAGCTGGACCAGGTGACGCTTGATCCCACCGTGGTGAACGACACTCTGGGCGTCTTGCTGAAGTATCAAGACGATATTGAACGCATGGAAGGCTCTGAGACCAAGCGTCTTCTCAATCAAATCCAATCTGAAATCAAAGCTGGCTAGCCTTGTCATCCCCCACACAGTTTGAGGTTATTCAGGGCGGAAAATCTGCTGCGCCCCCAAGCGGCAAGTTGTCAGAGAACATCATGCATTTTGGCCGTGTCCTGCGGGGCGCTGGACTGCCGCTCGGGCCCGGCCAGGTGATTGACGCCATAACGGCAGCAGAATGCGGTTGTTTGCGCTCCAGAGAGGATTTCTACTGGACCCTGCATACGATTTTCGTAAAGCGCTATGAGCACCGGGTGCTGTTCGATCAGGCGTTCCATGCCTTCTGGCAGAAGCCGAAGATGCTCGAGCAGCTTATGCAGCTGTTCTTCCAGGAAATCAGCCGGCCGGCCGGTGCCGAAAAGAAGAAGGCAGGCCATCGGCGATTGGCCAATTCCATGTTCCATGAACCTGAGGTGCAGAAGGTCCGCCCGACGCCTCAGGAAGTCATTGAGGTGGATGCCAGCTACTCCTTCAGCGCGCGCGAGGTGTTGCGCGAGAAGGACTTTGAGCAGATGAACACCGACGAACAAGCCGAGGCGCGCCAAGCCATCGCTTCTCTTCGCCAACAGCGCCTGGAGATCAAGACCCGCAGGTTTCGGCCCGACCGGTCCGGCGCGGTGGATATGCGGCGTACTTTAAAGGCAGCTGCCCGCTCCGGCGCCGGCTTGGCGGATTTGAAGCGCCGCACCCGGGCGGTCAAGGAACCTCCACTCGTGGTACTCTGCGATATATCCGGGTCCATGTCCGGCTATTCGCGCATGTTTCTGCACTTTCTCCATGCGCTCACCAGCGACCGCAGCCGGGTGCACGTGTTTCTGTTCGGCACACGGCTGAGCAACATCACCCGGGCACTGAAGCGTAAAGACCCGGACGAGGCGGTTGAAGCGGTCTCCGCGCAGGTACAGGACTGGTCCGGCGGAACCCGCATCGGCCACTGCCTCAAGGAGTTCAACTACGCTTGGGCCCGCCGGGTGCTCGGCCAAAATGCCCATGTTTTGCTCATATCCGATGGGCTGGACCGGGACGATAACGACATGCTTGAGGTGGAGATCGCCAGGCTCGGCCGCAGCGCCAAACGGCTGATCTGGCTGAACCCTCTGCTGCGGTTTGAAGGTTTCCAGGCCCGCACGGGCGGCATTCGCACCATCCTGTCCCATGTGGACGAATTCCGCCCTGTCCACTCGTTGGCCTCACTGGAAGATCTGGCAAAGTCCCTCACATCTTCCTCTAACGGCCGTTACAACCCATATAAGTGGCTGAACGCCGCGCAACCTTGATCGAGGAGGCCTCCAACATGAGCGGTCCGGATGCAAACATTCTCAATGATGCCAAGTCCTGGCTGGACGATGGGCGCAAGCTCGCCTTGGCCACCGTGATCGAGACCTGGGGGTCTGCCCCTCAGCCGACCGGCTCCCAATTGGTGATCGATGAGGAGGGCAACTTTATCGGCTCCGTTTCCGGCGGATGTGTGGAAGGCGCCGTGGTGACCGAGGCGATCGATGTGATCGGCGCCGGCAACGGCAAGGTGCTGGAATTCGGCGTCGCCGATGAGACGGCTTGGGAAGTGGGGCTTGCGTGCGGGGGACGCATTCGGATTTATGTGGAGCCGCTCGGGCACTGAAGACGATGAAGCGCGATCTATTTGAGCAGGTCTTAGAGGCAAAAGCGGAGCGGCGCCCCGTGGCCGTTATCACGCACCTGGCTTCCGGTGCACAGCGCCTTGTGGCACGCGCAGCCGCGGGCGAGGATGCCCTTGCAGATCTTCTGGACACCGCGTTTCGGTTCGACAAGTCGCAAGTCGTCACTCAGGACGGCGAAGAGTACTTCGTGGATATTCACAACCCGCCACTCAAGATGATTATGATTGGCGCGGTGCACATCGCCCAGGCATTGATCCCCATGGCCAAGGCCACCGGCTATGATGTGACGATTGTTGATCCGCGCGGTGCGTTTGCCACTGAAGAGCGCTTTCCCGATGTGGGCTTGATTGCCGAATGGCCGGACGAAGTGCTGAATGATGTGGGGCTGGATGCCCGTACGGCCATGGTCGCGCTCACCCATGATCCGAAAATCGACGATCCAGCCCTTCAGATGGCCTTGAACTCTGACGTTTTCTACATTGGGGCCTTGGGGTCGAAGCGGACACATGCAAGTCGGCTGGATCGCCTGAAAGAACATCAGTTCGGCGATGAGACCTTGGCACGGATCAAGGGGCCGATCGGCCTGAACATCGGCGCGAAGGGCCAGGCGGAGATTGCCGTTGCCATCATGGCCCAGGTGATCGAGCATCTAAGGCTCGGCGGAGAGGCGTCATGAAGTTTGGCCCTATCCCCGTCTCTGAGGCCGTGGGCGGCATCTTGGCCCACTCGGTCAAGACGGGCGGGCAAAACTTGAAGAAGGGCCGGACCCTGGTTGCGGAGGATCTGGACGTGCTCCGCGCCGCCGGATTGAGCGAGGTGACGATCGCCCGCCTGGACGATGAAGACATTCACGAAGACGAAGCGGCTCAGCTCATGGCCGCCGCGCTAACCGGAGCGCATGTGGCGCCGGCAGAGCCCTTTACGGGCCGGGCCAATCTTTACGCCGACGCTGAAGGCCTGGTCTTGGTGGACGAGAACCGGCTCCGCGCTATCAACCGGCTCGATGAACGCCTGACCGTCGCCACCTTGCCCGCCCATGAGCCGGTCAGCCTTCGCCAGATGTTGGCGACGGTGAAGATCATTCCTTTCGCGTTGCCGCGGTCGATCATCACAGCTGCTTTGGAGGTGGCGCGTGACGGCGGGCCCATTGTCTCCGTTGCCCCCTTCAGTGTGAACACGGTTGACCTGGTGATCACAAAACTGCCGCAGCTGAAGGCCTCCATGATCGAGAAAACCGAGCAGGTGGTCCGCGGGCGCCTGGAGCGCTGCGGTGCCGAGCTTGGCCAGGTCACCCTATGTGATCACAGCGAAGCGGATGTGGCCACCTCAATCGCTCGGCACACCCCTGGCGTGCCGTTGTTGCTGTTTGGTGCCTCGGCCATAGTGGACCGTAATGATGTGATCCCGGCTGGCCTGGAACAGGCAGGGGGTGAGGTGGTGCATCTCGGCATGCCCGTAGATCCGGGCAATCTGTTGATGCTGGGGCGGTTTGGCGCGTCCCCGGTCATCGGGGTGCCCAGCTGCGCGCGATCGCCCAAGCTGAATGGCTTTGATTGGGTTCTCCAACGGGTGCTGGCGGGCCTTGAGGTCGGCGCTCATGATCTGATGGATATGGGGGCAGGGGGTCTGCTGAAGGAAATCCCCTCGCGCCCGCGTCCGCGCGAGCTGCGCGGCGGAGAGATGCCCGTTGGCCGGCGTTCAGCCAAGATTGCTGCCATCATTCTGGCCGCAGGCCGCTCAACGCGTATGGGGCCGG
>JBCDIP010000252.1:0-5310 GCA_038748855.1 Pseudomonadota bacterium | reverse complement strand
GAGAAGGCCCGCGAAGAGCTGAAAGCCCGCATTCAGTTGCGCATTGCCGAAAAGAAGGCTTTTGAAGATCAGATCGGCAGCATTGAGGACCAGGCGAAGATCCTTGATGAGCAGATCAGCATGAAAAAAGATCTGTATGATCAAGAACTTGTCTCCAAGTCTGTTTATCTGGAAGTGCTTCGTCAGCGTGAAAAGGTCAACGAAGGCCTGCTGACCACCAACGGGCAGCTTGAAGCGGCCAAGGAAAGTCTGGTGGAAACCCGGATCAAACTGGCCGAGCTTGACACCGAGTTGGACCGCCAGCTCTCTGACAGCCGCGGCAAGCTCTCCGCAGAGCTGGAAGAGCTGCGCGAGGTGATCCGCAAGCATAACGACCGGGTCACCCGGCTCGTGGTGCGCGCGCCGGTGCGTGGCGTGGTGCAATCGCTCACCGCCAAGACCATTGGCCAGGTGCTTCGCGCCGGCGAACAAGTGGCCACCGTGGTGCCTTTGGGCCAGGAACTGGTGGCCGAAGTGCAGATCAGACCGGATGATATCGGCCATCTGGCGGTTGGATTTGAGGCGCGGGTAAAGGTCACCACCTTTGACCCGGTGCGCTATAAGCCGATCGACGGCAAGGTGCGTCACATTTCGCCCACCACGTTCCTGACCGACAAGGGCGAGCCTTACTACAAGGGCATCGTGACCCTGAGCCAGGATCACGTGGGCCAAGGCGCCAACCAGCACCAGCTCTTGCCGGGCATGTTGGTTCAGGCAGAGATCGTCACCGGGGCGAAATCTCTGGTGCGCTACCTCCTGCGCCCGATTTACCGGTCCTTCTCGACGTCCTTCAGCGAGCGGTGAGTGCAGGGATAACGGGGTTACAGCTGTACCCCCCCCGCGTCCTTGCGCAAGCGAGGACCTTCTTAGCCAAGTGAGAGATCGAGCTATGGGCCCTCGCGTTCGCAAGGGCGCGGGAGAGCGAGAATTGACCTGGCCCGGGCGAATCTAAGATAACGCCCCTATGGTCCGCTCACTGACCCTGGAGCTCATTTCCTTTCGCCTGTGCCCGTTCGTCCAGCGCGCGGCCATTCTGCTCACCCATAAGCAGGTCAGACACACGGTCACCTTCATTGATCTGGCCAACCCGCCCCCATGGTTCCGCGAGATCTCGCCCAGAGGCAAAGTGCCGGTTCTGCGGGTAAACGGCGAGGTGTCTATCTTCGAATCCCCTGTCATTGCAGAGTTCATCGACGAGGTGACCCCGCCGCCTCTCATGCCGGAAGACCCGGTCTTGCGGGCCCACAATCGCAGCTGGATCGCCTATGCCCCTCAGGTTTTGATGCCGCTCAGAGACTTCACCACCGTGCCAACGGGACCGGAATGCTTTCATGCGGTGCAGGACTTCCAAACCAGGCTGAAGCTCGTGGAGGAGGCGATGGGCGATGGGCCCTATTTCAACGGCCAGGCGTTCTCCTTGGTGGATGCGGCCTACGCGCCCCTCTTCGTGCGCCTTGACTACTTCCACACCATGCTCGGCGAACTGGCCCCCGCGATGCGCTTTCCCAAGGTGGCCGCATGGCATCAGGTCCTGTGCGATTTGGCTTCGGTGCAGAAGACGATCGGTTATGATTTTACCCAATGCATGAACCACCTTGTGGCCAAACGGCAGGGCTATCTGGCTTCGCTGCTGCCCCGGGATCTGAGGGTGGCCGGGCCGCCCCAAGCCTATTGAGAGAGGACCCCCCAATGGAACTCGGCAACTACTCCACCAGCCTGGCAGTAAAGGATCTTGGCGCCTCCAAAGCGTTTTACGTGAAGCTTGGGTTCCAGCCCATTGGCGGCGATGAAAGCCAGGGCTGGCTCATCCTGAAGAGCCCCAGCTGCATTATCGGCCTGTTTCAGGGCATGTTTGACAAGAACACCCTGACCTTTAACCCGGGCTGGGATGAAAATGGCGAGGAATTAGAGCAGTTTACGGACGTTAGGGAGTTGCAGAGGAGATTGAAGGCCGATGGGGTGACTTTTGCCAGCGAAGCTGATGAAACCACCACAGGCCCCGCCAGCTGTCTTCTCTTCGACCCGGACGGGAACCCCATTCTTCTCGACCAGCACATTTAGCCCGCAGCAAGCGCCAGAATCTCCTTAACCTCCGCAGGAGACGGAATGGGCCGCGGATTGCGCGGGATCCAGGGGGTTTTCATGGCCCCTTCGGCAATCCTGTCGAACTGATCTGCGCCAATATCGGCCGCTTTCAGCGAGCGCGGCATGCCAAGACCGCCGATGAAGGCATCCAGCACGTCTGAAGCCTCTTCGCCCGGCCGGCCCATGATCTCAGAAATCAGCGCCTGACGCTCCGCATTGGCAGGCTTGTTCCAGGCCATCACCGAAGGCAGCATGATGCAGGAGGTGTGACCGTGGGGGACGCCAAAGAGCGTGCCCAGAATGTAGCCAATCCCATGGCTTGCCCCCATGGGAACACCGCTGGTCAGGGCCCCCATGGAAAGCCAGGTGGCCATCTGGCATGTAAGCCTGGCCTCAAGGTCGCTTGGGTCTTTCAGCACGCTCGGCAGGCCCTCAGAGAAGAGGGAAAGCCCTTTTGCGGCCTGGGCGTCACCGTAAGGGTGGGCCTCGGCTGAACAAATGCCTTCCACACAATGGTCCACAGCCCGAATGCCGGTGGAGATCCACAGCCACTCGGGGGTGTGGACGGTGACCGCCGGATCCAAAATCACTGTCCGCGGCACCGCTGAAGCGTGCTTGAACAGCTGTTTGGTTTTCGTGCGGTCATCGGTAACCCCTGCGCCAGGGTTGAATTCGCCGCCTGAGAGGGTCGTGGGCACGGTGACCTGGCGCACCTTGAGCGGTGCGGTCAAAGTTCTTTTGGCCTCTTCGGCGTCCACAAAGGCATCCATGCCCTCAATGGAGGAGATATCATTGGCCAAACACAGCTGCACCACCTTGGCGGCATCGGTGATGGAGCCGCCGCCGACCGTGACAATCAGATCTGCCTCGGCGTCGCGGGCCATATCCGTTGCGCTAACCACTGCGGAACGCGGCGTGTGCTGGGGCATGTCGTCGAAGATGCCCACACAGCGCGCGCCCAAGGCCGCTTCCACCTTGGAAATCTCATCGGTGGTCCGCCGCAGTGTGCCGCTGACCATCAGGAACACGCGCTCAGCACCCAGCCGCTCGGCGGTCTGCGCCACCGCGTCTGCTGCGGGTTTTCCGTAGATCACGTCTTCCATCTGGCTGAAGACGATGTGGCCTTTCTGGGTCATCTTGTTCTCCTTTGCCCCGTAATATCTGCTAACAGAACACCTGATGGCACAGGCGAAACCTAAAGACCCCTCCCGCCCCGGTGCGCCCAGATATTCGCGCAAGCAACCGGGCGAACGCAAGCGGCTGTTGATCGAAGCGGCCATCGCCTGCCTTGCCGAAGGAGGCATTGCCGGCTTCACGGTAGAGCGAATCTGTAAGCAAGCTGGCATCTCTAAGGGATTGATTTCGCACCATTTTAACGGAAAGGACGATCTCCTGGCACAGGCCTATGAGGTCATGACGGATGACCTGGATGCCCGAGGCGCGGCGCGGCTTGATCAGGATAATGTGACCCCGCGCAAGGCTTTACGGGGGTTTGTTGAAGCAAATTTTGACCCTGACGTGTTCGACCGGACCCAGCTGAAGGCCTGGCTTGCGGTGTGGGGCGAGACCGCAAGCAATCCGAAACTGGCCGCCATCCACAAGGCGCGCTATGTGACCTACCACAAACGTCTGGCAGCCATGATCGAGGCGATTGCCGCTGAAGATAGCCGGCAGGTGGATGCGGAGCTCTTGGCCACCATGCTGGTGTCTTTGATCGATGGGCTGTGGCTGGAATGGTGTTTGGATGAAAAGATCCTGCCGCGGGAGAAGGCGTTGAGTGCGGTTTATCACCTTCTTGAGCCCCATTTGGGGGCGTTGCGGGGTTGAGGACACTACAGTTTATGTATTATGTAGCTACAATTATAAACAAATGGTGGTATTTTACGAAACGAACCCAATTTCCGATAAGCTAATGATTTCAAGAGGAAATTCGGGTTATTTGGCCTTGATGGTTGAATTTTCGCCTGATACGCGCATCGATCCGTCATCCCCGCGCAGGCGGGGATCCAGTGCAACACCCTCCAACGTTAGCGGCTAGTGGATGCCCGCCTGCGCGGGCATGACGATGTGAGCTGTATGCTTTTGGCGGACGCAGCACTCAACTCGCCAACGCGGCCCCGGCTTGCTCCTGCACGCCGGCTTCCCAGCCGAGGATCGCTCGCTTGCGGGTGATCCCCCAGTGATAGCCGCACATCTTGCCGCTCTTTCCGAGCACCCGGTGGCAAGGCACCACGAACGAGATCGGGTTGCGGCCCACAGCGCTGCCCACGGCCCGGGCCGCGTTGGGCTTGCCGATATGGGCGGCGACGTCGGAATAGGTAGACGCCGCGCCCACGGGGATCCGCAGCAGCGTCTTCCAGACGCTGGTCTCAAACTCCGTGCCGATCAGCACCACGCGCAAGGGGTCATTGGCCTGCCAGCGGGCCGGATTGAAGATGCGCTCCGCGTAAGGCCCCGTCTGCTCTGTATCGAGCACATAGTCCGCATTTGGCCAGCGTCCGGACATATCCTCAAACGCGGCCTGCTCATCGCCGTCATCGGCAAAGGCGAGGCCCGCAAGGCCGTGTTCGGTGACCATCAGCAAGACTTTGCCGAACGGGCAATCATGAAAGCCATAGGCGATCTTGAGCCCCGCGCCCTTTGATTTATAGGCGCCGGGCGTCATGGCCTCATGAGAAACGAAGAGATCATGCAACCGTCCGGGGCTGGAAAGGCCCACCTCATAAGTGGTGTCCAGCACTGATGCGCTGTCGCGCAAAAGGCTGCGGGCATGATCGATGGTGATGGCCTGCAGGAAACCTTTGGGCGAGATACCCGCCCAGCGCGTGAACAGGCGCTGCAGGTGAGCTGGGCTGAGGTTTACTTGCTGGGCAAGCTCATCCAGAGACGGTTGCTCGCGCCAGTTTTCGGAAAGATGGCTGATAGCGCGGCACACATGGGCATAATCCCGTGTGGTTTCGCCGGCGGTGGAGGCCTGAGGCGCGGCGGCGCCGGTGGCCAGGTGATCTATGCGTGCTTGGGTCATAAGAGGGAATTTATGGCGCAGAGGCCGGCTCATCCACCCGTTTCCTGCGCTGGTGGAGAAAAACTGTCACCTGGCCTGTGCAAGCGCGGTTTTCAGCTCGCCGGCCAGCGTCTGAAGCTGGGCCGGGCCCAGGAATGCGCCGAGCTGCAGCCGTTTGCCAT
>JBCDIP010000251.1:0-5326 GCA_038748855.1 Pseudomonadota bacterium | reverse complement strand
CCTCGCATTCGCAAGGACGCCGGATGGAGAAAACAATGACCCACAAGGTCGACTTCGACGCCATCGCCTGGGAGAGCCCCATGCCCGGCGTGCGCCATAAGGTGAAGGTGGTGGGGGCGAAGAAGCTTCGGCTCGTGGAATATTCCGCTGAGATGGAGCCACACTGGTGTTCGGTCGGCCATATGGGACAGATCCTCTCCGGCACGTTTCAGATCACCTTCGATGACGGAACGGAAATCTTTGAAGCCGGCGATGGTGTCATCATTCCAGATGGCGAAGATCATCGGCACATGGCCAAAGCCCTGACCGACACGGTCCAGGCGCTCTTTGTGGAGGAGGCGTAGAACCCCATGAGCACAAACGGAAAAGACTGTTGCGGCCCAGGCTATGCCTCCCCGGCAGAAGCCATGCGGGCGCCGCGTGAAAAGGTGCTCTATACCATTGCCATCTACACCGGCACCGGCATCCAGAAGCCGGACTATCTGGTGACCATTGATGCAGATCCGGACAGCCCCACCTATTCAGAGGTGATCTCGCGGCTGGAAATGCCCGGCATTGGCGATGAGCTGCACCATATGGGCTGGAATGCCTGTTCGTCCTGTCACGATGATGCCAGCATGCAGCGCAAATATCTCATCGTGCCGGGCGTGCGCTCCACCAATCTGCACATTGTCGATTGCGGCACCGATCCGCGCAATCCCACCCTTCATAAGGTAATCGACGGGGCAGAGATCAAAGCCAAGACGAACCTGTCTGCCCCCCACACGGTCCATTGCCTTGGCTCCGACATCATCATCTCCATGCTCGGCGATGCTCAGGGCAATGCGCCCGGCGGCTATTTGCATCTGAACAAGGAGTTCGAAGTGGTCGGGCGCTGGGAGACCTCTATGGGCGACATCCCGTTCTCCTACGACGTCTGGTATCAGCCGCGCCACAATGTGATGGCCACCTCAGAATGGGCCGCGCCCAACACCTTCATGCCGGGCTTTGATCTGGAAGAGGTGGGGCACCTGAAATATGGCCGGCGCATTCACCTGTGGGACTTTGAGAAGAAAGAGCCCAAGCAGACCTTCTATCTGGGCGAAGACGGGCTCATCCCCTTGGAGGTCCGTTTCCATCATGACCCCGCCTCCAGCCATGGGTTCTGCGGCGCTGCGCTCAGCGCCAACATCATCCACTGGTGGAAAGATGATGCGGGTGAATGGCAGTGGGAGAAGATCATCGATGTGGAGAACGAGCCTCATCCGGAATGGCCCATCCCCATTCCCGGCGTGATCTCGGTCATCCTGCTCTCCATGGACGACCGCTTCTTGTATCTCTGCAACTGGCTGCACGGGGACATCCGTCAGTATGACATCTCAGACCCCCACGCGCCCAAGCTCACCGGCCAGGTGTGGATGGGCGGGCTTCTGGGCAAGGCGCCTGAGGTCAACGGGGTGAAGGTGACCGGCGGCCCGCAGATGATCCAACTGTCGCTGGATGGCAAGCGGCTCTTTGTGACCACCTCCCTCTTCTCCACCTGGGACAACCAGTTCTACCCGGAAATCCGCACCAATGGCGGCTGCATGCTGATGGTCAATTGCGACACGGAGAACGGCGGCATGGAGATAGATCCGGACTTCGTGGTTGATTTCGGCAAGGAACCCAACGGCCCGTCGCGCTGCCATGAGACGCGCTATCCGGGCGGCGACTGCACGAGCGACATATGGCTTTGAAGACCTACACCGTCACCCTTGCTAACCGGGACGGGGCAACCTACGAGGTGCCCTCGCACCGCGCCCTTCTCGACAGCCTGCGCGAACAGGGTGTGGATTTACCCTTTGGCTGCCGCTATGGCGGCTGCATCACCTGCGCGGCCAAGCTCACCGCCGGCACGGTGGACCAGCGCGCGCAAGTGGCCCTCAACAACCGCCAGATCAGCGATGGCTACGTCATCTTATGCGTGGCGCGGCCCACCAGCGACTGCACTTTGAATGTGGGGGTGGAGAGCCACGACACCCTCTACCGCAACCCGTTCCTTGACCCCCTTAAACCTCACGAACTGAAGGCGGACATTGCAACGCCGCTGAAGGACACCCCATGAACCACGACGAGCCCTACACGGACGACTATCTGCAAGGCATCCTCAAATCGGTGAAGACCATCGCCATGTTGGGGGCGAGCCCGGACAAGACCAAGTTCTCCTACGGCGTTCTGCGCGTGCTGCATGAAACCGGCTACGACATGATCCCGGTGAACCCGCGCCCTGGCCTGGATGAGATCAGGGGGATCAAGGTCTACCCCTCGCTTGAGGCCATCGACCGCCCCGTGGACATGGTCCAAGTGTTCCGCCGGGCTGAAGACCTTCCCGACGTGGCGCGCGACGCCGTGGCGATCGGGGCCAAGGTGCTGTGGGGCCAGATCGGGGTGAAACACCAGGATGCCGCCGACATTGCCGAAGAGGCCGGCCTGAAGGTTGTGATGGACCGATGCCCCAAGATCGAGCTGTTCCGCCCGTTCTGGAAGCCGCGGCTCAACCTGGAGATCTAGAGCAGTTCTTTGTCATATGGAATCGCTTGATGGAGTCAAATCAGCCCATATCCAAGGCGCGAAGCGCAGTGCGATGTGGTGAATCGGACAAGCTTCGCAACGCAGGAGATGGACTGATTTGGCCCACCGAAGGCCGGGTTTTCGCGTCCGCTGAGCGTCGTTGCAGGCCGCTTGTGGTCGGCCAGACCAAGGCGCGACCCGCGCCTCGTCAGCAGACGCGAAAACCCGGTCAAGCGATTCCATATGACAAAGAACTGCTCTAAGCCCGCGCTATGACCGGTGTCACTTGCGCCCCTTTCATTTCGCTTTAAACTTGGGAGGCGAGAGGACAAGGAGTGCAACAAGAATGAAATCGATCCTGTTTTCCCTCACCCTGATGATTGGCCTTCTGGGCGCCCTCACCGCGGCCAATGCGTGTGCCTGTTGCGGCAGCTGGCAGGTGGTGAACGTCGCCAAGTGGGATGTGCTGAACATCCGGTCCGGGCCCAGCACCAAGTTCCAGATCGTTGGCCAAATTCCGCCAGGCGCTGCCTGCGTGTCGCGTCATAAGGAATGCCGCGGCAGATGGTGCCGCGTGAGCTATGCGGACTATACGGGCTGGGTGAATGTCAGATATTTACGCTGGTTGCCCTAGAATTTGACCAGCACCCCCACCAGACCCATTCCGCCGCCAGGCCCGCGCCCGGACCAACCCGATCGCGCCGTGGCCTGGCGGCGTCTTGTTGTCTGCCTGATCCTGGCGACCATTGGCGGGACCGGTCTTTGGTCCTCGGTGGTTGTACTGCCCACCATCCAAACAGAGTTTGGCGTGAACCGCGGCGGGGCTTCCCTGCCCTTCACGCTGACCTTGGTGGGGTTTGCCTTTGGCGGCATCCTCATGGGGCGTCTGGCTGACCGGTTTGGGATTGTGATGCCGGTTATCCTCGGCGCCATCCTGTTGGGCTCAGGCTATGTGTTGGCCTCGTTTGCGCAAAGCTACTGGCAGTTCCTGGCCATTCAATGCGTGCTGATCGGCATGCTGGGGAGCTCGGTGACGTTCGGGCCTCTGGTGGCCGATATTACGCATTGGTTTGTGCGCCGGCGCGGCATTGCTGTGGCCATGGTGGCCAGCGGCAACTATCTGGCCGGCGCGCTTTGGCCGCCGGTGCTGCAATATGGCATCGAAGCGGTCGGCTGGCGCCAGACCCATCTGCTGGTGGGCGTCTTCGTGGTGGTGACCATGATCCCCCTGGCGCTGCTCCTCATCCGCAAAACCAGCCCGCGCACTCATGCCAGCGCCGCGCACGGCCAGGCGCCGTATCCAAGCCCGGTGCCCCTGCCCGTGCTGCAGGTCTTGCTGATCATCGCCGGGGTGGCCTGCTGCGTGGCCATGGCCATGCCGCAAGTGCACATGGTCGCCTATTGCGTGGACCTCGGCTATGGGGCCGCAAGCGGGGCGGAGCTCTTGTCCATCATGCTGGGGCTGGGCGTGGTGAGCCGACTGGTGTCTGGCCTTGTGGCCGACAAGATCGGCGGGCTGGCCACCTTGCTGATCGGCTCCTCGCTGCAGTGCCTGGCGCTTGTCTTCTATTTGCCGTTCGACGGGCTGGTGTCGTTATATCTGATCTCAGCGCTTTTCGGTCTCTCCCAAGGGGGCATCGTGCCGAGCTACGCGCTTGTGGTACGGGACTATTTCCCGGCCGAGCAGGCGGCCACCCGGATCACCACCGTGCTGATGGCCACCGTGCTGGGCATGGCGTTAGGGGGCTGGATGTCGGGCGCGATCTACGATTTCACAGGATCTTACGAGCTGGCCTTTATCAACGGTGTTGGCTGGAACCTGCTCAACATGTCGATCGCCGGCTGGCTCTTGTTCACCCGCATGCGCCCGCGCGTGCAGACGGCGGTGTGATCCCATGGCCCACGCCTTTCCAGAGCTACAGGACCGCTCGTTTGACGTCGTCATCATCGGTGGCGGCATTAACGGCACCAGTACGGCGCAGACCCTGGCGGCGGCCGGTTACAGCTGCCTCCTGGTGGACCAGGGGGATTTCGGCTCCGGCGCCAGCGCCCGCTCGGCGCGCATGCTTCACCCGGGGCTCAGATACTTCGAAGCCAGAAACCCGCTGGCCCATTTCGGCCTCCATCCGGGCCGGCTGAAGGATGCCCTGCGCGGCGCGCGGGAGGCCATGCTGTCGGTCTCAGAGCACCTAAAGGATGCCGGCGAGCGCATCTGGCCCTACAGGATGTGCTTTCCCGTCTACAAGGGCGATGCTTTCAAGAGCTGGCATGTGACCGCCGGCATCAAGATTCTGGAGTGGCTGGGGGACGGCACCGTGCCCTTTGCCTATGAGCAGATCAGGGCAAACTACAAAGCCAAGATCCCCTTCATTGACGACCTGCGGGATGTGATCGCGCTTGAAGGCATCGCCTGCTACAACGAGTTCAAGTTCGATTGGCCAGAGCGCTTCTGCATCGACATGGCGCTGGACGCTGAGCGCAATGGCGCGGTGGTGGTGAACCACTGCCAGGCGCGGCTGGGTTCGCGTGGGGCTGATGGGTCCTGGACGGTTTCGCTGGCCGACCCAAACCAGCCGGCGCTTAAGCCTGCTGAGGTGAGCTGCCGGCTTGTGGCCAATATGGCCGGCGCCTGGATCGACCATGTGGCCCCGCCGTCTGAGCCTCAGAACCGCTGCATCCAAGGCACTAAGGGCATTCACATCGTGGTGGAGATGCCCGAGACCTATCGCGGCTTTGGCATCGCGTCGCTCAACAGCCTGGGCGAGCCATACTACGTGCTGCCGCTGCATAAGAACCT
>JBCDIP010000250.1:0-5335 GCA_038748855.1 Pseudomonadota bacterium | reverse complement strand
GCGACAGTCCGCGCCGCTTCGAAGTTTGAAAACCCGACATGAGGATGGGGCGATTGAGGCGTCCACGCCCAGGTGTGCACATAGGGCACGCCAGCACGCGTGATCATCTCGTGGACTTCAGCGCTGTGGCTATCGCCCACCAGAGCGATGGCATCAACACCGCGCTCTAAGAGCCGGCGCACCTTCAAGGCCTCTGTTTCAAGATCGTAGTTGGAGACCGCCAACAGCAGCGTCAGGCCGGCTTCATTCAGATGGCGCTCAAACGCATCAATGCCGGCGGCGAAGATCGCGCTTGCCAAGGTGGGTATGACCGCGCCCACCGTGTGTGAGCGCCGGGAGGCCAAAGCCCGAGCGGCCCCGTGGGGCATGTAGCCCAGTTCCGCGATGGCCGCATTGATGCGCTGGCGGGCTTCCGGTGTGACGATCCCCGTTCCGTTGAGGGCGCGCGAGACCGTTGCCGTGGAAACGCCTGCGGCTTTCGCAATGTCTGCCTGGTTGACTCTTTTGCCTGGATGGTCCATGTAACCAATGTAAGCGCTTACATGCGCAGATTTCCAGCATTAATTTTACGCATGATCTGACAGCAGGACATTCCACCATGGCCGTGACCTATCTGAAGAAGGCAAGCAAGACCGCAGCAACGGGTGAAGAAGAAACCCGCAAGATCGTTGAGAACATGTTGGCCGAAATTGAGGCTGGCGGTGAAGATGTGGCGCGCAGCTACGGGGAGAAGCTGGATAAGTATTCCGGCGAGATCATTGCCACCGAAGAGGCCATTGCTGCTGCGGATGCCATGCTGACCGAGCAGTTGAAAGACGACATCCGGTTTGCTCATGAGCGGGTGAAGAAATTTGCTGAGGCTCAAAAGGGGTCGATCGTTGAGTTTGAAACTGAGCTGTCCCCGGGCCTTTGGGCCGGCCAAAAGCTCATCCCCATTGACACGGCCGGCTGCTATGTGCCGGGTGGGCGCTATGCCCATGTGGCCTCGGCCGTCATGTCCATCACCACCGCCAAAGTGGCGGGGGTGAAGAACGTTATTGCCTGCTCTGCACCACATGGCGATGAAGGCATAAACCCGGGAATCTTATGGACCGCCAACTATTGCGGTGCCGATCACATCTTGAACCTGGGTGGGGTCCAAGGCATTGCAGCGCTGGCCTTTGGCCTTTTCACAGGTAAGAAGGCCCGCATTCTGGTTGGCCCCGGCAACCGCTTTGTGGCTGAAGCCAAGCGGATGCTGTTTGGCCGTGTGGGCATTGATCTGTTTGCCGGTCCGACCGAGGTCCTGATCATTGCTGATGAAAAAGCCGACCCGCAGATCGTGGCTGAAGATCTGGTGGGCCAGGCTGAGCATGGTTTTGACAGCCCGTGTTGGCTGATCACCACCTCGCGGGCCTTGGGCGAGGATGTTCTGGGCCGCATGGATGAACTGATCAACGATCTGCCGGAGACCCAAAAGGCGGCGGCCACAGCCGCATGGCGCGACTACGGCGAGGTAGTGCTGTGCGACACTGATGAGGAAGCCGTCACCGTCTCCGATGAATATGCAGCCGAACACCTTGAGCTGCAGGTGGAGAACCTGGACTGGTATGTAGACCGGCTCCAGAACTACGGCTCGCTGTTTGTTGGCGAGGAGACCACGGTGGCCTTTGGCGATAAGTGCTCAGGCACCAACCACATCCTGCCCACCAAGGGTGCGGGCCACTACACCGGAGGGCTGTCGGTGCACAAGTTCATCAAAGTGGTTACCACCCAACGCATGACCCAGGAAGCCAACCGGGATGTTGCCTCTGTGACCGCCCGCATCTCCAGGCTTGAAGGTATGGAGGCGCACGCGCGCACAGGCGATGCACGTTTGCGGAAATACTTCCCGGACGAAACGTTCCAAACCTCGCCTTAAGGACGGATCATGGGGTCAGCTGAGTTCATAGGCGGGCTTTTCTCGCTTGAGGGGCGGGTGGCGGTGGTCACCGGCGCTTCATCGGGCATCGGCCGTCATATGGCAGGCGTGCTCAGCGAGGCCGGGGCGAAGGTCGTGGCCGTGGCCCGGCGCAAGGACCGGCTTGAGAGCCTGGTTCAAGGGGGTGAGGTTGCGGCTCTTCCTGCTGATCTTTCGAACATTGAGGATTATGGTGCGTTGGCCGCTGAACTGGCCGAGCCGTTCGGAGCGCCGGATATTCTCATCAATGCGGCGGGCGTCAACTTCCGTGAGCCGGCCGATGAGATCACTGCCGAAAGCTGGCAGGCCACATTGCATCTGAATTTGTCCGTTCCCTTCTTTGTGGCCCGCGCCTTGGTGCCGGGCATGCTGGAGAAAGGGGCCGGCAACATCATCAATATCGCCTCGTTGCAGAGCTATCGGGCCTTTGAGAAAGGCATGGCGTATGGCGCCTCGAAGGGCGGTATCACTCAGCTTACGCGCGCCATGGCCCAGGCCTGGTCGAAGGATGGCATCGTGGCCAACGCGATCGCGCCCGGGTTCTTTCCCACCGAGTTGACGGCGCCTGTGTTCGGCGATGATGCGTTGAGCCGTCATCACGCCGAGGCCACAGCCATTGGCCGCAATGGCGAGCTGACAGATTTGGACGGCACCACAGTCTTCCTGGCGTCTCGCGGGGCGTCCTATGTGACCGGCCAGGTGTTGGCCGTGGATGGGGGGTATCTCGCCACATGAGAGCGCTCGTCTACACAGGACCCGAAGCGGTGGAACTGCGCCAGGTCGTTGAACCTGAGGCCGCTGATGGCGACGTGGTGGTTGAAGTGGATGCAGTGGGTATTTGCGGCTCGGACATGCATGCCTTCCTGGGCCACGACGAGCGCCGCCCGGCGCCGCTTATCTTGGGCCATGAGGCATCAGGCACTGTAATTGAAGGCCCGGGCAAGGGCCGGCGCGTGACCATCAACCCGCTGGTGACCTGCAGAGTGTGTGAGGCGTGCGTGGAAGGCCGGCACAATCTGTGTCCTGACCGGCAGATCATTTCCATGCCGCCGCGCGAAGGGGCCTTTGCTGAGCAGGTGGCTATCCCGGAGGTCAATGTTCTGGAGCTGCAGGAAGGGCTGTCATTTGCCCAGGCTGCGCTCACTGAACCCATTTCGTGCTCTTATCATGCCGTCCGTTTGGCGGCCGAAGCCTCACACCGGCCGCTCTCTGAAGCGCGGGCCATTGTGCTGGGAGGTGGGGCTATTGGTCTGGCCGCGGCGCTTGTGTTAGCCGACATGGGTTGCGCCGACATCTGGATTGCCGAGACCAACAAACTGCGCCACGGACTTTTGACCCGGGCTGGAAACTTCAAGGTCTACAACCCGCTGGACGGCGCAGGCCCTGAGGCGGGCAGTGCGCATGTGATTGTTGATGCCTTCGGCGGGGAAGCAACCCGCGCCAGTTCCAGCGCGCTGGTGAAGCCTGGCGGGGTGATTGTGCATATCGGTCTTGCCTCCGGAGAAGGCGGGCTGGATGTGCGCCGTATAACCCTGCAGGAAATTACATTCATCGGCACCTACACGTTCACTCGCAGCGACTTTGCCCAGACGCTAAACGCCATTGCGACGGGCCGCTTGGGACCGTTGGACTGGGTGGAGGAGCGGGGGCTTGAAGATGGCCCCAGCGCATTCAAAGACATTCTGAGCGGCAAAGCTGCTCACCCGAAAATCATGTTTCGACTTTAAGAGAAAGGTACTGCACACATGCCCATACCCCAGCTGCTTGTCCACAACCCGGAAGATAATGTGGGGGTTGTGGTTGTTGAGGGGCTCACCGCCGGCACAGAAATGCTCTGCGTGGTGACCCATGACAACACCGACTTCACCCTGACTGCCAAAGCCGATGTGCCCATCGGGCACAAGATCGCTCTGTCCGATTTGGCGGAAGGCGACACCATCACCAAATATGGCGAAGACATCGGCAAGATGGTGGGCGATTGCGAGAAGGGCGGCCATGTGCATGTCCACAACCTCAAAACTAAACGTTGGTAACGGGGAGGAAGTCAGATGACAGCAAACGAAAAAATCATGGCCTACCGCCGCGAGAATGGACGCGTGGGCGTGCGCAACCATGTGGTGATCCTGCCGGTGGACGATATCTCCAACGCAGCGTGTGAAGCGGTTGCCAACAACATCAAAGGCACCATGGCGCTGCCGCACTCTTATGGCCGCTTGCAGTTTGGTGAGGATCTGGAGCTGCACTTCCGCACAATGATCGGCACAGGCGCGAACCCGAACGTCGCTGCTTGCATCGTGATCGGCATTGAGCCGGGCTGGACCCAGCGGATCGCTGATGGCATCGCCGAAACCGGCAAGCCCGTGGCGGCGTACTCCATCGAGCAGCACGGCGACATTAACACCGTGGCCACCGCTTCGCGCAAAGCGAAGGAGTTCGTGCACTGGGCGTCTGAGCTGCAGCGCGAAGAGTGCGATATGTCCGAGCTTTGGGTCTCCACCAAGTGTGGCGAGTCTGACACCACCACGGGTCTTGGCTCCTGCCCGACCGTCGGCAACATGTACGACAAGCTGCTGCCTAAGGGCATCTACGGCTGCTTCGGCGAGACCTCGGAGATTACCGGTGCGGAGCACTTGTGCAAAGCCCGCGGCGCAACGGAAGAAGCGGGCGATAAGTTCATGGCCATCTGGCAGGCCTATATGGACGACGTGATCGAGCCGCATAAAACCATTGACCTGTCCGAAAGCCAGCCCACCATGGGCAACATTGAGGGTGGGCTGACCACCATTGAAGAAAAGGCGCTGGGCAACCTAGAGAAGATCGGCCGCACGTCAACTTACGTGGATGCAGTTGGCCCGGCTGTGGCTCCGGAGAAGGGCCCTGGGCTCTACTTCATGGACACCTCTTCTGCGGCAGCTGAGTGCGTGACCCTCATGGGTGCCGCCGGCTTTGTGGTGCACACGTTCCCTACAGGCCAGGGCAACATTGTGGGTAACCCGATCGTTCCTGTGATCAAGATCTCTGCCAACCCGCGCACGGTGCGCACCATGTCAGAGCATATTGATTGCGACGTGACCGGCATCCTGACGCGCGAAATGACGATCGATCAAGCTGGTGATGAACTGATCGACATGATCCGTCGCACGGCCAATGGCCGGATGACGGCGGCTGAAGCGCTTGGCCACAAAGAGTTTGTGATGACCAAGCTGTATCGCTCGGCCTAACACACGATTTCCCCCACGTTCTGGCGTTTGCCGGGACGTGGGGCTAATTGATCCGCTGCATGATCTCTGAAAGCCGCGCCCATCCTTGAAGGGTCGCCGGCAAGGCAATAGCAGCCTCCACGAACTCCCACGAATAGCTGATGATCGCGAACACACGCCCTGCGGTGATCTCGAT
>JBCDIP010000249.1:0-5354 GCA_038748855.1 Pseudomonadota bacterium | reverse complement strand
CGGTTTCATATCAACGTTCTCCTCCCAAGATGAATCGCGCCAACCGGCTTGCGCTCACCCGCTCTCGATCCGCGAGGCCGGCGTTTAGGCAATGTCGGTGAATTCAAACTTGACACAAACCGCCTCGTTGTTCAATAGTTAATTACAGTAAACAATTAATTTGATCTGAGGAACACCAGATGCAAGGTGGATCGGCAACGGAGCTAAGGCGGCGCAACAGAGACGCCGTGATCCGCGCGATCGCTTCTGAAACATCCATCTCTCGTAGTCAAATTGCCCGCCAGACCGGCCTCACAGGAGCTGCCGTCTCCCGCATCACGCGGGAACTGATCGATGCCGGCCTCGTCCGTGAAGGCGAGCGGATTGAGACCAAGGGACAGGTTGGCCGTCGTAACATTTGTTTAGAAATTGGTGATCACGGCGCCTTTGTCCTGGCGATCGCGTTGACGGCCAACGTCAAATCTGTGTCGATCAGCAACAGCCGAGGCGAAATCATCGGTCAACGCGTTCTTGAAGACTTGCACTTGAACGACCCGGGCTTGGTGATCAAGCAGGTCTGTGAAGCCGCCGAGGTTCTTCTGAAAACTTGCGCCATAGAGCGCTCGCGTCTTGTCGGCTGCGGCGTATCAGTGGCCGGCGTTGTTGATCCCGAAACCGGCTTTTTGGCCGTGTCTGAGCCGTTGGCATGGGAGAATGTTGAATTGGGCGAAGCATTCACCGCAGCCCTCGGTATTCCGGTCCGCGTTGAACGGCGACCCGTTGCCTTGCTGACCGCCGAAATGTGGAGAGGTGCTGCCCGAGGTCTGGACAACATTGTTCTGATCAATAACGGATTATGGCTTGGCGGATGCGTTGTGGCAGATGGACGGGTGCTGACCGGACCGGCCAACTCGGTCGGCCAGATTGCCCACATGGTTGTCGGAGGCGACGACACTTTGTGCTCCTGTGGCCGCAGAGGCTGCCTGGACGCCACAGCGTCAGGCATATCGATATTGCGCAAGTTGGAGCACTTGACCTTGGACGGCAGCACTGCCGATGATGAGCCTGGAGACCGGCTACGCAGTCTGGCACGTTACGCCGGCGCTGATCATCCTGAAGTGCAAGACGCGTTTCGCGCTGCGGGGAGCCAAATGGGCCGGGCTGTTGATTGTCTTTTTGCGTTGCTGCAGCCCGAGCTTGTTTTGCTTGCCGGCGAAACCTCACGTCACCCATCATTCCTGACCGGTGTGCACGAGACCTTAGCGGCCTCGCGTTCTGGCGTATCCGAATGGCCCGTGAAGGTGAGCAACATCACTACTGATCTGTCTGCCGTGTGGGTTGCGCTCGATGCGTTTGTTTTTTCTCACACCTTGAACATTGAGAAGCTGAAGGCGGCCTGATGCGCAAAAGGAGGCTCGGCTCATGCGGGAATGGATAACCCCCAACACCATCACCGGAGCGGTTTATTTGGCCCTAGGTCTCTTTCTGGTATTCGTGCTTATTCCAGTAGGTATCGTCGAGCCCGGGAATGTGGAGTTTGCGGTCTTGGCGCCATCCTATTGGCCCAGGGTCATATGCCTGGTGCTGGCCACCTTGGGCATCGGCATGCTGGTCCGGTTTTGGATGAGCAAGCACAGTGATGCCTCCGGTGGCGAAGCGCAAATGTCCGTTTACAAAGGCTTGTTGCTGTGGCGCGTTGGCGTTGTAATTGGAGGCACTTTTGTTCTCTATTATGTGCTGGAGCCGCTCGGCTTTGTACTGGCGGGAGCGCTCGCACTCGCGCTCTTGTTGTTGTTTGCAGGTGAACGCCGTCCCCTTTACGTGACGTTGATCGCGATTGGTGTGCCTGCGCTCCTCTACTTGTTCTTCACTAAGGCCGCGAGCATCCCCATCCCCGCCGGCATTCTTGAACCCATTCTCTTGTGAGGCGGGGCACATGTTCGACACCATCATTAGTGCCTTCACCCTCTTTGCCACTTTTGAGAATGCAATCGCTCTTTTCATTGGCGTGGTCTTCGGCGTCGTCATCGGAGCCATTCCCGGAATGACAACGCCCATGGGTGTGGCGCTCGCCCTGCCCTTCACGTTCACAATGCAACCAGTGACCGGTATCTTGCTGCTGCTTGGCGTGTACAAGGGCGGGCTTTACGGTGGGTCCATCACCGCGATCTTAATTAACGCGCCCGGCACACCTGCTGCCTCATGCACGGGGTTAGATGGCTATCCTCTAGCCAAGAAGGGCGAGGCCCGGCGGGCCCTCGACATGGCGCTCTATGCATCGTGCACGGCAGACTTTATCTCCAACCTGTCCCTTATCTTTTTGGCAGGCCTCCTGGCGAGCTTTGCCCTGAAGTTTGGTCCCCCGGAGTTCTTCACGCTGATCGTCTTTTCACTCACGATTATTGCAGGCGTGTCCGGCGATGACCTGCTGAAGGGGTTGGGTTCTGCCTGCCTGGGCCTTGTGCTCGCCACCATCGGTCTGGATCTGATCTACGGCTCCAACCGTTTCATTTTTGGCGAATACCAACTCATGAGTGGGCTCAACTTCATTCCGGTTCTCATCGGATTGTTCGCTCTGCCCGAGGTGTTCAACTTCTTCGCCACCAAGGTCAAGCCTCACGAGATATCAGCTCTGGCGGGACTGTCTGCCTCTTTCGCCGACTACACCAAGAACCTTAAGAGCATCATCCGCGGCAGTCTCATCGGTGTCAGCCTTGGAGCCATTCCTGGAATTGGAGGGGCCCCGGCTGCTTTCCTTTCATACAGCGAGGCAAAGCGAACATCGTCTCAGGGTGACAATTTCGGCAAAGGGGAACTGGAGGGCGTCGCCGCCGCCGAGGCGGGAAACAATGGCGTCGCAGGCGCAACACTCATTCCCCTTTTGGCGCTTGGCGTGCCAGGCGACATCATCACCGCAATCATACTTGGTGCGTTTATGATCCACGGCCTCAGGCCAGGACCACTTCTCTTCCAGGATAACATCAACCTGATTTACGCGCTTTTCATGGGCATCATGCTCAGCTCTGCCTACCTCTTTGTGGTGGGAAAGCTCTCCATTAGAGCCATTGCCAAGATCGCCGACGTCCCTCACCGGATCCTATTCCCGGTGGTGTTGATCCTCTGCGTATTTGGCGCTTACGCCATCAACAATACGATCTTCGATGTGTTGGTCATGTTCATCATGGGCATCGTTGGATACGGCATGAGATTACTTGGCATCCCGGCGGCCCCGTTCCTCATAGCCTTCATCCTGGGCCCTCTGCTGGAAGATAATTTCCGTCAATCATTGCTGTTGGGCAAAGGAGACTTCACCATCTTTGTGCGCAGTTACATTACCTGGTTCTTCTGGGCCCTGACCGCACTAACGGTGGGTGCGATGACCTATCAACGGATCAAAGGGAAGAAGAACGTACTCGCGGACAACTGAAATGAGCAGCAATCCACTCTTCACCTTTGCCATCATTACGGACACGCACATTCGGCCACCATCTGGAGACCAATCGTCGCCCTTTCCGGTGAATGATTTGGCCAATGGCCGCGCACGCTATGCAGTAGCGTCAATCGCAAGGCACGCACCTGCGTTTACGATTCATCTTGGAGACATGGTCCACCCCCTGCCCCATCTGCCCACCTACTCTGAGGCGGCAGAAGAAGCCTTGCGCATGTTTGAGCCGCTCGGCAAAAATGTTCACTATGTGCCTGGCAATCATGACATTGGTGACAAACCGATGGCCGGCTCGCCAGCTGGGCCGGTTACTGAAGAAACCGCGGGTCTTTATGGGCAGTTCTTCGGCGAGGATTTTTACAGCTTTGAACATTCAGGCCTCCGCTTCATTGTGATCAACTCTTCCTTAGCCGGAACGGGGAACGCATTAGAGGAAAGACAAAAAGAATGGCTGGAACAGGAGCTTGCCGATAATGCGGACCAGCGTCTGATTCTCTTCTCCCACTACCCCCCTTTCGTCAACACCGCTGACGAGCCGCTACACTACGACAATTATGAACACGCCAGCCGGGCTTGGCTTTTGGATCTGCTCGAGAAACATAAAGTCGAAGCAGTTTTCTGCGGCCACGTTCATCAGTTCTTTTACAACCGTGCCGGTGACACAAAGCTCTACTGTCTACCCCCGACAAGTTTCATCAGGCAGGATTACAGCGAGCTCTATCCCGTGGAGCCGGCAGCAGAGTTCGGGCGCAATGACACCGGTAAGTTCAGCTACGCCTTGATAGACGTCTACGATCAAGGACACCGCCTCCGCGTTATCCCCACCGAAGGCCGCAGCCTGGAAGCCGATGAGGTGCTCAGCGCCGAAGATCCCGCAATCGCGCGCCCGTTGGCCAAACCGCTGACGGTTCACCTACGCCACGCCTGGGCCCGTGCCGTGGATCTACCGTACAACGGACCAATGGAGGAGTTCGGCCGAAAGCGCGCCAGAGACGACTATCCCTTGCTGCGCCTCTGGCAAATGGGGATCGAAAGTGTCCGCACGCCGCTGAGCGATCTTGTGGATCCTGAATACGGGGCCCGGATCAGAGACTGGGCAGCGACAGGCATTCGCTTCTGCTTGTTTCACTCCGGCGTCCCAAGCTTCGAGCTCTGGCAGGAATGCAAGAACCACGCGTCCTTCATTGATGCGGTGGAGTTCGTCACCAGCACGGGGGACTTGTCAGATGTCGCAGAAGATCTCGCAGACTTTGTGCGAGGCAGTGGGCCGGACGTGCAGATCAGCAAATTCCATTCTTCAGCGCATGAAGCGGAAAGCGGTTCAAGATTTGCCCATAGCGTGAGCCCCGGCTTCAAGTGGGCAGAGCGTGATGGTGTGCTCGCTGCCTTGCGGGCAAATGATCGGAACGGCGTGGTGCAAGGTGTCAGCTTTCAGGTCAATCTGGTGGATGATCTCGTTGCCGGATTGCTTGAAATGAACGATTGGTGTCGCGAAACCGGCTACCGGAGCCAGGCAGTTGTTCGCTTGGCAACGGCAAACCCAGCGATTTCTAACTTTGACCGTGAGGCCATCGACAAGCGCATTCAACTTGCTCTACGCACCGCAGCTGACACGCCCCTCGTGTCGCTTCAGTTGGACGTCTTCGCTGATGTAGATAGGGGTTACCATCCCCGCTACGGGCTAATTGACCGCCGCTCAAACCTGCGCCGCGCCGGAGAGAGCCTTGCGGGGCAATAAAAAAATGGTCCGGCTCTTCAAAAAGGTCTGCAGAGACAAATATGCTAAAGCTGCTTTAAGGGGACCTTCACGTCTTCGGGGATGACTTTCGATGACTTGGTCGAACAGTCAAAGTAGACATACACTGCTGTCCCACGCGAGCGTCGTCTATCACCTTGCCAGAGCTCCTCAGATAACGTGAAGCTCTTCGTG
>JBCDIP010000248.1:0-5364 GCA_038748855.1 Pseudomonadota bacterium | reverse complement strand
AGGTTCCCTCAGAGCCGTTTGCAAATACGGGCAAACGCATGATGCCCGGCAATCTGCCGGGTCAAACCCGGCTCACCATGTCAGTGGTGGAGGATCTGTTGCGCGGCTTCAACCGACGCCCGGCCGATCTCAAACTGATGGTGTGCTACTACACCTGCGCAGACGGCGAGACGACCACACACCAGATGCTGGACATTTTGGCCCAGTGCGTTGGCGGGGCTCTTCCGCCCACCACCTTGGTCCCCAAGCCGATGATGCACACTCCAGACAATACGGTCGAAATCTGGGGCGTGGCCCAAGGGTGAGCTTCTACGCTCACTTGGCGTTCGGAAAGAACAATTGCTGGCCGCCGACTGTGTGGCCGGCAATATGGTTCTGGCCCTCCGCGCTTAAGAGCCAGTCGATGAAGGTCTGGCCAAACTCAGCCTTCACATCGGGGCACTTCGCCGAACTCACCAGCATGACGCCATATTGGTTGAAGAGAGCTTTGTCGCCCTGCATCAGGATTTCAAAGTCGCTCTTGTTCTTGAAGCTGAGCCAAGTGGCCCGGTCTGTCAGCGCGTAGGCTCCCATGCCAACAGCCACGTTCAGCGTCGCGCCCATGCCTGATCCTGTGGCGCGGTACCAAGTGCCGGAGGCGGGCTCAGGATCGATGCCGGCAGCGTTCCAAAGCGACAGCTCCTTTTTGTGCGTGCCGCTGTCATCGCCGCGCGAGGCAAACGGCGCACCGCTTCCGGCGATTTGCGTCAAGGCTTTGCTCACATCAGTGATCCTGGAAATCTTGGCCGGATCTGCCTTGGGGCCAACGATGAAAAAATCATTGTACATCAGATCGAACCGCTTCACTCCATATCCGCTAGCCACAAACTCCTCTTCAGCGGCCTTTGCATGCACCAGCAACACATCCCCATCGCAATTGCGGGCATTTCGGATCGCCTGACCGGTGCCGACGGCAACCACATGAGCCTTGATGCCGCTGGCCGCCTCAAACTTCGGCAGCAGATGATCGTAGAGGCCCGAATTGGCTGTTGATGTGGTGGACTGGATGAAGATGGATTTTTCCTCTCCCATAACCGGCAAGGCCAAAACGGAGACGATCAGGCCGGCAAGCCCGCACGCGATTTTCAGCCTCATTTATGCACACCTCGTATTTGAGTGTTCAGACAACAATTCGCCCGTCCAGATAGGCCTGCGCGACGCTGCTGGCAGGCTTGGCAAAGAACGCCGAGGCGGGGCTCTGCTCTTCCACTTTTCCCTCGTGCAAGAACACAATCTCCGCACCCAACCGCCTTGCCTGCCCCACATCGTGGGTTACGAAGATAATCTTCATCCCGTCTGCAGCAGCGCCTTTCAGGGTGTCTTCAATCAGAGCCACAGACGCCGGATCCAAGTTCGCCGTCGGCTCGTCCAGAAACAGCACCTCCGGGCGGCAACTCAGCGCCCGTGCGAGCGCCAAGCGCTGCTGTTCTCCGCCGGAAAGAAGCCGCGCGGGGCGCTCGGCCAAGTCTGACAGGCCCACAAGTTCAAGCAGCTCATCGCGCCGGCGCACATCTCCGAGCCCTCGCACCTTCAACGCAAAGTCGATATTGGCGGCAACGGTGCGGCGCAGCAGGACCGGGCTCTGGAACACCATTGCCTGACGCAGACGCATATTCTGCGAGCTTCCCTCTCCCGCCCAATGGATGGAGCCGGAGGTTTGCGGCACGAGACCATGCAGCATGCGCAGGAAAAGGCTTTTGCCCGCGCCGTTGAAACCCATGATGACCGAAATGCCAGGTTCAATCATCGTGAGCGAGATGCCATCAATCAACGTCTCACCGCCCAGAACAAGCGTGAGGTCTTCGACCTGGAGCGGTAACAGGGTGTTCATCTTAAGCATAGGCGAACTTTGACGCCGCCTGGCGCATGACAAAGGCCAGCGCGTTGACCGTCAGCGCGATCACCAACAGCACCAACCCAAGCGCCAGCGCTAACGGCAAGTCGCCCTTGGAGGTTTCCAGAGCGATCGCTGTGGTCATCACACGTGTCAGGTGGTCGATATTGCCCCCAACGATGATCACCGCACCCACTTCAGCAATTGAGCGCCCAAAGCCTGCCAGAGCAACCGTCACCAGGCTGAAGCGCCCGTCCCAGAGCAGGGCAGCAATTTCAGCGCGCCACGGCACATTCAACGAGCGGAACTGTTCAGAATATTCCTCATGTAGGTCCTCCAGGATCTGCCGTGACAAGGCCGCGATGATGGGCGTGATGAGGATCGTCTGCGCGATGATCATTGCCGTCGGCGTATAGAGCAACTGCATCCAACCCAGCGGGCCAGCCCGAGAAAGATAAAGATAGACAATCAGCCCCACCACAACCGGCGGCAGGCCCATCAGCGCGTTCATCAAAACCAGCAAGGCCGAACGCCCACGGAACCGGCACGTGGCCACCAGCGCGCCAAGAGGCAGGCCAACAAGACAGGATATGAGGAGCGCCGTCAGGCTCACCTGCAGCGAGAGACCGATGATCTCCATCAAGTCGGCATCGGCTGAGAGCAAGAGCCCAAATGCCAAGCTGAACGCTGAACCCATATCTTGCATAATTTACGCTAATTTCCCATTTTCGGAAATTTTGCAAGTTTATGCAATATCAGAGCGCGATGCGCAAGCCCGCCCCTATGCCCTCGCTGAGATGAGGACACGCCGGTCAAAGCTTACACTTTTCACCAAAGCGTAGGCTTTAAGACCCGGCGCCAGCTTCAGTTCATCTGCCGACTGCCGGGTAATCCGGGAGCGGAGGCCCTGATGACCCCCCCGCACCAGGACTTCAGCGAAGGCCGTGTCCGGTTCTGCGCGCACCTCTTCCACCACCGCGGGTAAGCAGTTGCGAATGCTCACACCAGACGGCCTCTTAAGCGCCAAAGACACATCCCGTGCCCGAACGCGCAACCTCACCTGATCGCCAGGATTGAGCGAGCTGACCATGGGCATTTGCATCACCTCGCCGCCTAGGTCCAGGTTGGTCAACTGATACTGCGTGTCGTGTTCGATCACCCTGGCTTCAACCACTGCGCCAGCCTCAAAGTTCCCGGTAAAGCCATGCATGTCCAGCTGTTGGAAGATATCCGGCAACTCCCCGCGCAAGGCCACCTCGCCGTCCCTCAAAATGATCGCATCGTCTGCAAGACGCGCCACTTCATCCACCGCATGGCTAACAAATATGCACGGGATACCGAACACATCCGGCACCTTTTCAATAAACGGCAGAAGCTCGCCTTTTCGCCGCACGTCGAGCGCCGACAAAGGCTCATCCAGCAACAAAAGGCCCGGCTGTGTGAGAACCGTGCGCCCCAGCGCGACCCGCTGCCTCTCCCCGCCTGAAAGCCCGTCTGGCTTGCGCTCCAGGAGCGCGCTGAGATCAAGCGCCTCCACCACCTGGTCAAAGCTGATCGGACGCTGATCTTTTGGGCTTCGCGACAGGGCGTAGTTCAGATTGCCCTCTACAGTGAGATGCGAAAACAATCGGCCATCCTGAAACACCAGTCCCACGGACCTCCTATGGGCAGGCACATACATGCCGCTCGCGCTATCTGCCCACACCGTTCCGTTGAACACAACCCGCCCCTTGGCCCGCTTCTCAAGACCAGACAAGATGCGCAATAACGTGCTCTTCCCGCTGCCGCTTGGTCCAAACAGGGCCGTGATGCCCGCCAGCGAGATCACCTCATCAATGTTCACCGTAAAGTCGGAGAACGCCAACTCTGCTGAAAGTTCGAGCTGGCTAGGTGACATTGATTGGGAACCGGCGGTTGATGGCGTAGACGAGGAACAGCACGGCAAAAGAGAAGATCAGCAGCCCTGCCGAAAGCAGATGGGCTTCCGCATACCGTAACGTCTCCACGTGCTCATAGATGGCGATAGAGATGACTTTCGTTTCACCCGGTATGTTCCCACCCACCATCAGCACTACGCCGAATTCGCCAATCGTGTGGGTGAATGTGAGCACGGAAGCCGTAAGGAAGCCCCGCGCGGCAAGAGGCACCACAACGGTGAAGAACGCATCAAACGGCGAGGCTCTCAGCGTCGCTGCGGCCTCAAGCGGCCCGCGTCCAATGGCCTCAAAGGCACTTTGCAGCGGCTGCACCATGAAGGGAGCGGAGTAGAAAATCGAGGCGATCAGAAGGCCTGTGAAGGAGAATGTGAGGGTGGTGCCCGTGATGCTCACCCAAAAGCCTCCAATGGCTGAGTTGGGGCTCATGAGGATCAACAGGTAGAACCCGATGACCGTGGGTGGCAAGACAATCGGCAAGGCGGTGATCGCCTCTACCACCGGCTTCAGCGCAGACCGGGTGTTGGCCAGCCACCAGGCGAGCGGCGCGCCGATAATCAGCAAGATCAGCGTGGCGGCGGCAGCCAGCTTTAGCGTCAACCAGAGAGGGCCGAGATCAACCATCTTTCCCCTCAACCTTATAGCCGAACCGCGCGAGCACCTTCCGCGTCGCCTCGCCTTTGAGAAAAGTTACAAAGGCGAGCGAAGCCGGGTTTTCGGTCGCCCGCTTCAGCACCACCGCGTCCTGGCGGATGGGAGCGTGGTTATCGTCCGGCACGGCCCAGAAAACTCCCTTCTGTTCTGTGTGCTCGCTTTGGAAAGAGGACAGCGAAACAAAGCCGAGCTCGGCATTCCCGCTGGCCACAAACCCATAGCTTTGCCCCACATTCTCTCCCATCACAATACGCCCCTGCAGCGCGGTCCAAAGACCCAGCTTCTCCAAAACCTGCTGCGCAGCCAGGCCGTAGGGCGCCAGCTGTGGGTTGGGCAGGGCAAGTTTTCTGAACTCCTGTGCCGCCAGCACCTTGGCTCCGTCTGTGAGATCGCGCGAGGCATCAGGGCTCCATAAGATCAGCTGGCCAACCGCATAGGTGAAGCGGCTACCAGGCTCAGCACGGCCCTCATTGACAAGCCTTTCCGGCCGCTCCTGGTCTGCCGACAAAAACACATCGAAGGGAGCTCCGTTGACGATCTGGGCATAGAGCTTGCCGGTGGAGCCGGAGACAATACGCAACGAATGGCCGGTCTCGCGCTCAAATTCAGGTTGAAGCAGCTCAAGAGGTTCCAGAAAGTTGGCCGCGACCGCGACCGTCAACTGTGAGGCATGGGAGTGCGTGGCGCTGGCCAGCACAAGCCAGAGCGATGCCAAGACACCAACGGCATGAGCCAAACACCTGCGCAAACCAAACACGGTGATGTCCCGATATTACCCATAAACCATATCGAACTTTAAAGACGCGAGAGTGCCTTGGCAACAGTCAGTTACCGCGCTCCCCGTTGGCAAGGGCGCGTTTGAGATCTTCCAGCGTGCTCTCAGCAACCTGTTCGGTTTCACTT
>JBCDIP010000247.1:0-5368 GCA_038748855.1 Pseudomonadota bacterium | reverse complement strand
GCCGATCTGGAACATGGCGCAGCAGATCTTGCCATCCGCTTCGGCGCCCCGGCCCCGCCGGGTTTGGTGTGCCACCGGCTGTTTGATGAGATGCTGTGCATCTTCTGCAGCCCCGCCCTCACCGAAGGAGACCGCGGCCTCAAGAGCCTGGATGACCTTGCCCGCACCACCCTGCTCCACTGGGACCTCACAGAGTTCCATTGGGCGGTGGCCACAAAACGCTGGATGGAATGGCGTTACTGGCTGGCTGAAGCGGGCGCCGCCCATGTGCCGAGGGGTTCAGGGCTCAGGTTCTCCGACTATAACCTCGCCGTTCAAGCCGCCGTGGCGGGCCAGGGCGTGGTGCTGGGCAGTTTGCCCGTATTGCAAAGCTTGGTGGAGGCGGGTCTCCTCGTCTGCCCGTTTCCCGAACGGGTGGAGACCGATATCGGCTATGATCTCGTCACCACCGAGGCCACGCTACAGCGCCCGGAGGCCCAGCGTTTCCTGGAGTGGATCACAAGCGAAGCCGACGCCCAGATGGTGCGCGCGTAACGGCTTAACCGGCAGGCGCAGATTTACCCAAAGCCGCTTCAATGGCGCCGCGCACTTGGCTTGAGCCAGGTGTCTTGTTGGAGGCGAACCAGCTCTCCAAGCTGCCGTCCTTGCCGATCAGGACCTTGTGGAAGTTCCAGCGCGGCGAGCCTTCGCCATCGGTTGTCTTATCAAGCCAGCGGTAGAAGGCGTGGGCCTGCTTGCCCCGCACCTTGGTTTTTGCGGCCAGCGGGAAGGTAACGTTGTAGGCCCCTTGGCAGAACTGCTTCACCTCAAGGTTCGACTTGGGCTCCTGGGCGCCAAAATCGTTGGACGGCACGCCCAACACCACGAGGCCCTGGTCCTTGTAGGTACGCCACAAATCTTCCAGGCCGGTATATTGCGGGGTGAAACCGCAGAACGAGGCGGTGTTCACCACCAGAACCACCTTGCCCTTGTGGCTAGCGAGCTCGTGCTGGCCGGTTTCCTCAATGGTCGTGAAGGCAAAGTCGTGTGCCGAAACGCCCTTCTCGCCCGCCAAAGCGGCCGTGGCCAGAAGCACAAGAGCGAAAGCGGGAAGCCATACGTTGAGTTTCATTATCCTGTCCCTTTGTACTACGCCGAAACATCCCTTGACCACACCGCATACAGGCGGCGCATTTTCGTCCAACGGCTGGGCGCCTTGGGCCGCCCGTCCCGCCCCATGCCGGCGCGCAGCAAGATGCGCTGAAGGGAGCGGCGGTGCATGCCAAGCGTTTCCGCCGTTTTTGTTGTGTTGCGATCATTCTTTTCCCAATGGGCCAAAATGTGCTGAACTTTGGCCTCTGATGGGTCCATCACCCGCTCAGGCACCTTCTGGCGCCGGGTGCGGGCGGTTTTCAGGCACGCGTCCAGCTCATCGGCATCCACCGGCTTGGCCAGGCAGTCAACAGCGCCTCGCTTCACGGCAGAGACCGCAGACGCCACATCCACGTAGCCGCTGAGGATCACCGGGACGGTCCGGGGTGAGTGGGTCTTGAGGTAATCCAACACATCAAGCCCGTTCTCGTTGTCCAGATGCAGATCCACAACGGCGAAGTCCGGGCTAACCGCTTCTACGGCTTTGCGGGCCTCGTCCAGGGTGTGGGCCGGCCAGACCGAATAGCCGATCTTGCTCATGGACCGCGTCAACACGCGCAAGAACGTCACGTCGTCATCGACCAGCAATAATGATGGCATTTCCATGTTCATGCCCAAGATACGCATTTGGTCAGATCTGAGATCAGTCTTGTCGGCCTCTGGTCCAAGGCAGGTGCGATCACGTATCAGAGAGCATGGATATGATGAGCAGTTTTCCGGACGGTTTTCGGGCCGTGGTGGTGGGGGCGTCCGGCGGGATTGGGGCGGCGGTCCTTCAGCTTTTGCAAGGCGCGCCCCGGTGTGGCGAGGCCATCGGCCTGTCGCGCACCTCCAGCCCGGGTCTGGATCTGGAGCGTGAAGAGACCATCGCCGATGCGGCGCGGCAAATTGCCGAGGGCGGGCCGGTGCACTTGATTTTCGATGCCACGGGCGTCCTCCACTCCGCCACGCTGAAGCCGGAAAAAGCCTTATCAGCGTTCGATCCGGCATCAGCCGCTAAGGCCTTTGCGGTCAACGCCACCGGCCCTTTACTGGTGCTGAAGCACTTTCACGCCTTGATGCCGCGTGACGAACGCAGTGTTTTTGCCAGCATTTCGGCCCGTGTGGGCAGTATTTCCGATAATCAGCTTGGCGGCTGGTACAGCTATCGGGCGTCCAAGGCGGCTCTCAACATGCTGCTCAAAACCGCAGCCATCGAAATCGCCCGCAAGCGCCCTCAGGCCCTGTGCCTGGCGCTGCATCCGGGCACGGTGGCCACGAGGCTCTCTGAGCCGTTCGCGTCCGGGCGAGATCTCTTCACGCCGAAGGAAAGCGCTGCGAAGATGTTGAGCGTGATTGATAAGGCCGAGCCCGGCGGCCCTAGCCGCTTTCTGGCCTATGACGGCGTGGAGATAGGTTGGTAACGACACTTCCGCGCCCTTGCGAACGCGAGGGCCCATAGCTCGATTACTCCTAGGGCTGAGAAGGTCCTCGCTTGCGCAAGGACGCGGGGAACTCACCCCAACCCCGCCAAAAACGCCGCCGCGCTCTTGCGCGTCTCTCGGCGCTTGGTGTCGTCCATCCGGTCCCAGGTGCGGTAGACCGGGCCAAGCCGAGGGTTGCCCTTCAGCGTCTCACGGTTCCGCGCCAGAAAGTCCCAATAGAGCGCATTGAACGGGCACGCGTCCGGACCCGTGCGCTGCTTCACGTCATAGTGGCACGAGCGGCAGTAGTCGGACATCTTGTTCATGTAGTTCCCGCCCGCCGCATAGGGCTTGGAGGCCAAAAGCCCCCCATCGGCGAACTGGCTCATGCCAACCGTGTTGGGCAGCTCCACCCACTCATAAGCGTCCGCATAAACCGCCAAGTACCACTCATGCACCTGGTGAGGATCAATGCCCGCCAGCATGGCGAAATTGCCGGTCACCATCAGCCGCTGGATATGATGGGCATAGGCCTCGCGCTTCGTCTGGCCGATGGCCTCGGCCAGGCAAGTCATCTCGGTCTCGCCCGTCCAGTAGAACCACGGCAAATCCCGCGTGGCGCCGAGCGCGTTCTTGCGCTCATAACCCGGCATAGTGTGCCAATAGATCCCGCGCACATATTCGCGCCAGCCGATGATCTGGCGGATAAAACCCTCAGCCGCATTGATGGCGACCCGGCCCGCCCGATATTCAACCTCCACGCGGCGGCAAACGGCCAGCGGGTCCAAGAGCCCGGCATTGATATAAGCCGACAGGACGGAGTGATAGACAAACGGCTCGCCGCGCACCATGGCATCCTGAAAGTCACCGAACGAGGCAAGCGCATCGGCAATGAAGCTGTCCAGCGCCGCCTCCGCCTCACTTGCGGTGACCGCAAACCAGAAAGGCTCCAGATCACCGAAGTGATCGGTAAACCGGGCGCCCACCAAAGCCAGAACGTCCTGTGTGATCTCATCGGGCTGAACCTCAGCCGGGCGCGGCATGAAGAGATCGGCCGATGCCGGTTTGCGGTTGTCGGCATCAAAGTTCCATTTGCCGCCCGCCGGCTGATCGCCGTCCATCAGCAGGCCGGTTTTGCGCCGCATGTCCCGGTAGAAATACTCCATGCGCAGCTGCTTGCGGCCCTCAGCCCACGCGGCGAACTCAGCGTGCGTGCTCAAGAAGCGGTCATCGGGCAGGATGTCTAAGGCCGGCCCTTTCCAAGCCTCCAGCATCTGGCGCACCCGCCACTCGCCGGGCTCGGTGACAATCACACGTTCAGGGTCATGGCGCTCCACGGCCCGGCTGAGCTCGCCGGTAAGGCTTTGGCTGTTGGCGTCCTCATCCAGACGCACATAGTCCACCGTCCAGCCGGCAGCCTTCAGCTCTTCGGCGAAGTGGCGCATGGCGGAGAAGATGAAGGCGATCTTCTTCTTATGATGCTTGACGTAGGTGGCCTCGTCCCACACCTCGGCCATCAAGATCCAGTCGTGCGCAGGATCGCCCGCTCGCAGAGACGCCAGAGTGGCGCTCAGCTGATCGCCCAGGATCAAGATCAGATTTCGACAGGTCAAACCGCCGCTCCACGTTTGGCGTTCATCTTAGCGTGGACTATACGGCGGGAGGGGCTAAACGGATGTGCGGCGGCCAAACTGGGCCAGCCATCTTTCGCAGCGTTGCTCGTCCCGCGCATCGTAGGCCTCCAAAGCCGCGCCAGGATCGAGGGCGAAAGCGTCCTCACGATCTTCGCCCAGCGCCGTCAGACGCATGGAATACCAGGCCGTTATGCCGCCTGGTGGCGGCGCAGCGAAGGTTGGAAACGCTGGGTCGCCGCCCTCCTCGCTCAGCCACGCATTGGCAAGCTGAGGGTCTAGAGCCATAGCCCGCGCCAAGCCCACCATATCCGCAGCCCCGCTCGATAGGGCCTCAACCGCCTGGCTGCGCGTTCGAAACCCTCCCGTCAGCATCAGCGGTACGTTGGTCAACGCTTTTGCCCTCTTTGCAAACTCCAGGAAATAGGGCCCTTCATCCGCAACACCGTCGGAACTGGCCTTGGCGCCCGGGAAGTAAGTCCCGCCGCTGATATCGATCAGATCGATCGTGGTCCCCTCCAACAGGCGCACCACCTCCAGCGCATCGGTCTCCGTCAGGCCGCCCTGAAGTTTGTCGGTGGCGTTGATCCTGATGCCAATGGGAAAGCCCGGCCCAACCCGGCGGCGCACCTCGGCAATGATCGCAAGCACAATGGTAACGCGCGCTTCAATGGAGCCGCCATATTTGTCAGTCCGGCGGTTAAACAGCGGCGAGAGAAACTGGCTCAGCAGGAAACCGTGACCGGCATGGAGATGAACGCCCGAGAACCCGGCCTCCTTAGCGATCACTGCCGCCTCAGCATACATCCCCGGCAAGCTCCCCACCTCGCTTGCGCTCAACCCTTCACATCGCAATCCCGGCAGGTCCAGGGCTGAGGGGCCCTTGGGCGCACTGATCGGCGGATGGGCCAAGGCCCCGGCATGGCCCAGCTGAGGCCAAAGATGCGCGCCGCCCACGGTTGCCCGCCTGGCAAGGGCTCTCAAGGCCGCCCGATCAGACTGCGGTCCGAGCACCAGATTGCCAGGCTTCTCCGGGAAATGCGCAGTGACCTGAACCTCGCCGACCATGGAGACCGCCGCGCCCCCATGGGCCCAGCGCTCGTAGAGCCTCGCCTGGGCTCCTGTGGGGTTTCCTGCCCCATCCCCGAGAGAATCCGACATGGCCGACTTCGCCATCCGGTGTCTGAACTGCGCCCCGCAGGG
>JBCDIP010000246.1:0-5384 GCA_038748855.1 Pseudomonadota bacterium | reverse complement strand
TGATCGGCGTGGCCGCGGCCCGGCTGGTCCCGGACGATTGCTCCATCCTGATCAATATCGGCACCACGACGGAACAAGTGGCCATGGCTTTGCGGGGCAAGCGAGATCTCTTGGTTATTACCAATAATACGCATGTTATCAGTATCTTAACCGGTCATCCCCAAATCGAAATCATTGTGGCCGGCGGTGTGGTCCGCCAGTCGGACGGTGGCATTGTGGGCGAGGCGGCGGTGGACTTCATCCGTCAGTTCAAGGTGGATTATGCCATCATCGGCACATCGGGGATCGATCCTGACGGTTCCCTGCTCGACTATGACTACCGGGAAGTGAAAGTGGCCAAGGCGATCATGGACAATGCCCGCACCACGATCTTGGTGGCCGATTCCATGAAGCTGGAGCGCACCGCGCCTGTCCGCATCGCCCATTTGTCCGATCTGGACTATATGGTCACGGACGCCCCGCTTCCCCGCTCCTTGCAGGACGTATGTGATGAGACGGACGTGAAGGTCATTGTCGCCGCTGACTCATAGAGGTCGATGAGTTCGTTTTAGTTCATTTATTTTCGTTGCGAAACCAACCCCGGTCCCATATCTTTCTCTTCGCCCATTCCGGCGGGAGTGATAGGGTGCAGGACATCTTTGTTATTGGTGGTGGTATCAACGGCTGCGGCATTGCGCGCGATGCGGCGGGGCGAGGCCTGTCCGTCTTCCTGGCGGAGAAGGCCGATCTGGCGAGCGGCACGTCCTCAGCCTCCACCAAGCTGATCCACGGCGGCTTGCGCTATCTGGAGCAATATGAATTCTCCCTGGTGCGCGAAAGCCTGATTGAACGCGAAACCCTGCTGCGCATGGCACCGCACATCATTTGGCCGATGCGGTTCGTGCTCCCGCATCATAAGGGGCTGCGGCCCAAATGGCTGATCCGGTTGGGGCTGTTTCTCTACGACAATCTGGGCGGCCGCAAGATCCTGCCCAAGTCCCGTTCGCTGCAGCTTAAGGGCAGCGCCCTGGGCGTTCCGTTGAAGGCAGAATTTGCAAGCGGCTTTGAATATTCCGATTGCTGGGTGGACGATGCCCGTTTGGTGGTTCTGAACGCGCTGGATGCCAGCCGCCATGGCGCCACCATCCGCACTCGAACCGAGGTCGTGTCCGCCCATCGCGAAGACACTCACTGGCGCGTTGCCTTGCGCGACGTGGAGACTGGTGCCCGCGAAGAGGTTGAGGCGCGGGTGCTCATCAACGCCGCGGGCCCTTGGGTGTCGGAGGTGGCGGCCAACCGGTTGAAGCTCAATCGGCGGGCCCAGAGCCGTCTTGTGAAGGGAAGCCACATTGTGGTGCGCAAGATGTTTGAGCACGACCGCGCCTACATCTTCCAGAACCGGGATGGGCGCATCATCTTTGCGATCCCCTACGAAGATCAGTTCACCCTGATCGGCACCACGGATGTGGACGTGGGGGACGATCCTGATGCGGCCACCATCAGCGAAGAGGAAATTACCTATCTGCTCAGCGCAGCAGGCGAGTATTTCCGCGAGCCCATTGGGCGTGACGATGTGGTGTGGACGTACTCAGGGATCCGGCCCCTGTTCGATGACGGCGAGCAGACTGCTCAGGAAATCACCCGCGATTATGTGTTGTCCGTGGAGGCAGCCGACGGCCAGGCGCCCCTGCTCAACATCTTCGGTGGCAAGATCACCACCTACCGCCACTTAGCAGAAGAAGCTCTGTCAAAGCTGGAAGGCTGGTTGCCGGACCTCTCACCGGCTTGGACGGCAGGGGCGGCTTTGCCTGGAGGGGACTTCAATCCGTCAGACGTTGACGGTCTCAGCCAAAAGCTTCGCAGCCACGCACCGGATTTGAGCGATGATCAGGTGGCCCGGCTGGCGCGCACTTATGGAACCATGGCTCTGGATTGGCCGGCCTCTGAGCTTGGCGATGACTTGGGCGGAGGATTGTTGGCCGGCGAGGTACGCCACTTGATGGTGCACGAATGGGCGTTGACTGCAGAGGATGTGCTCTGGCGCCGAACAAAAATGGGCCTTAGGTTGGACCCCGACCAAGTGGCCAAGCTGGACGCCTGGATGAAACAATACCAGCGGGCCGCAGCCGAGTAGGAGGGGAAAGTCATGGCTGAATATGTGCTGGCGATCGACCAGGGCACCACATCGTCCCGGGCCATTGTGTTTGATAAAGACTGCAAGATCGCCGGCGTGGCCCAGGAGGAATTTGCCCAACACTTCCCCCATTCGGGCTGGGTGGAGCATGAGCCTGAGGACATTTGGGAGACGGTGGTGCGCACCTGCCGGCAGGCTCTGGCGAACGCCTCAGCAGAAAGCCATCAGGTGGCCGCGATTGGCATCACCAACCAGCGCGAGACCACCCTGGTCTGGGACCGCAAAACCGGAAAGCCCATCCATAGAGCCATCGTCTGGCAAGACCGGCGCACGGCGGAGCGCTGTGCTGCCTTAAAGGCCGATGGCCATGAAAGCACTGTGACCGCCAAAACCGGCCTGCTGCTCGATCCCTATTTTTCCGGGACGAAAGTGGCCTGGATCTTGGACGAGGTGGACGGCGCACGGGCGGCAGCTGAAGCCGGCGATCTTGCCTTTGGAACGGTGGATACGTTCCTGCTCTGGCGCCTCACCGGCGGCAAGGTGCACGCAACCGATGCCACCAATGCCAGCCGTACTCTGATGTATGACATTCGTGCTGGAGACTGGAGCGATGAGCTTCTCGATCTCCTGCGTGTGCCCCGCTCCATGCTGCCGGAGGTGAACGATTGTGCCGCACTGTTCGGCCAATCTGAACCTGACCTCTTTGGCACCGCGCTGCCCATCTGCGGCATAGCTGGAGACCAGCAGGCGGCCACCGTGGGCCAGGCCTGCTTTCTGCCGGGTATGATGAAATCCACCTATGGAACGGGCTGCTTTGCGCTTCTCAACACCGGGCCTGAAGCGGTGGCCTCCACCAACCGGCTGCTCACCACCGTGGCCTATCAGCTTAACGGTAAGCCCACTTACGCCCTGGAAGGTTCCATCTTCATCGCCGGCGCGGCCGTGCAGTGGCTGCGCGATGGCCTGGCGCTGATGGCCGATGCGGCGCAGTCTGGCTCCATGGCTGATGCCGCCGACCCGGCGCAGCAGGTCTATCTGGTGCCCGCCTTCGTGGGCCTGGGCGCGCCATACTGGGACGCTGAATGCCGCGGCGCCATGTTCGGCCTCACACGAGGCAGCGGGCCCAACGAGTTCGCCCATGCCGCCTTGGAGAGCGTCTGCTACCAGACCCGCGATCTCTTGGAAGCCATGCAGAAAGACTGGTCGGGCGCTGAATCAACTGTGCTGAGAGTGGACGGCGGCATGACCGCGTCTGACTGGACCATGCAACGCTTGGCCGATCTCTTGGATGCACCGGTCGACCGCCCGAACATTATGGAGACGACAGCGCTTGGCGCAGCCTATCTTGCGGGGCTCCAGACGGGGCTCTATCCAGAGCCTGATGAATTCGCCGGGCTCTGGTCATTAGAGCGCCGCTTCTCGCCCGACATGGGCCAAGACGTGCGCGCCCAGAAGTATGAGGGCTGGAAGGACGCTGTGCGCCGCACGCTCAGCACCTCATAACGGCGCGACGTATTCTGGGATTTCCGCCACGGGAAAGGTCCGCCGCCAGCGCTCTTGGATGTACTTGGCAAACGGCTCGCCGCTGTCCTCATCAAGGTGATCCAACGGCGCGATGGGGGCGGTGGGACCTGGGTTCACGAAGAACGGGATGGAGTACCGGTCGCGTCCGCCACGGTTGATCACCCGATGCGGCGTTGAAGAGAACCGGCCCCCGGTCCAGATCTGCATCACATTGCCGATGTTGATCACAAAGGTGTCCGGAATGGAGGGCGCGCCAATCCACTCGCCGCTCTTGTTTTGGATCTCAAGCCCATCTCCCTCATCCTGCCAAAGGACCGTAAAGGCCCCGGAATCTGAGTGCGGCACCACGCCAATATGTTTAACACTCTCCGGCGCATCCTGAGGCGGATAGTGGTTCAGCTTGAGCATCGACATGGGATCTTGGAAGTACGCATCCAGCCCATGCTCGCCCACACCCAGCGCCATGGCAAAACCGCGCTGCAGGGCTTGGGACAGCCGTTCCACCGCATCGAAGTAGGCCAGCATCGCGGCCTTCAGGTCCTCAGGCTCCTCAGGCCAGAGGTTCGGGCCGTTCAGGGGCTGGGCGCCCGAGAGTGGCCGGTCGTAGCTGACCCAAAACCCCTCCTGATGGCTCTTGGCGGCGCGTGCCTCGCCTTCATAGCTTGCGTAGTCGAGCGGCAGATAGCCCCTCAGCTGAGGATTGATCGCGATCTCCATCTTCTGCGCCATGGGCAAGGTGAAGAAGCGGCTCGCCACATGGCGCAGTGCGCTGATCAGCTCCGGCGCCACGCCGTGATTGTGCACATAAAAGAAGCCAACATCCGTGCAGGCTCGCTCCAGCGCATCGATCAGCGTGTCGCTGCTGCCTCCGCTCAGCAATTCGCCCACATCAAGCTGGGGGATCTCGGAAAAATCGAGCCGCCTTGAGAGGGGTATAGCCATGGCTCCGTCTCCGTCTCTCTAGGCTGCCGGCCTGTAGGTCTTGGCCGGCTTTGCCTTCATCAGGCGCCCTTCAACCCGCTCGCTCGGCAGCCAGTTATCCAGTTTCTGGCGCACCGCCAAAAGCGCGCTGATGTCGATACCGGTGCCAAGACCGATGCTCTCCAGAAGATAGACACAATCCTCCGTAGCGATATTGCCCGTGGCTCCCGGCGCAAAGGGGCAGCCGCCAAGCCCGCCCAAAGAGGCATCGAACCGGCGCACACCTGCCTCAACCGCTGCCACCACATTGGCCAGTCCCATGGCCCGTGTGTCATGGAAATGAGCAGCCAAAGGCACATCGCCCACGCAGGCTTCAAGCTCGGTGAAGATGTGGCGCACCTGGAGCGGATTGGCATAGCCCACCGTGTCGGCAATGTTGAGCTCATCGGCCCCCAGATCAGCAAGCTGTTCGGCGATCTCATAAACCCGTGCTTCAGGCACCTCTCCTTGGATGGAGCATCCAAATGTGGTGGCGATGGCACAAGACAGCTCTACCTGGTTCTCAAGCCCGCGTTCTGCACGGGCGGCCACAAGCTCGGCAAACTCCGCCAGGGAGGCATCGGTGGACTTGCGGACGTTGGAAAGATTGTGTGCTTCGCTGGCGGAAAGCACGAAGGCGATCTTCTGAGCCCCACGGTCGAGGGCAATCTGCCCGCCCTTAAGATTGGGCACCAGAACGGAGGGACGGATTCCGTCGATCTTCTTTGCGCCTTCCAAGACCTCTGCTGCATCGGCAAACTGCGGGATCACCGATGGGGGAACGAAC
>JBCDIP010000245.1:0-5406 GCA_038748855.1 Pseudomonadota bacterium | reverse complement strand
GACCGCGCACGGTGATCAAGTCTGGAGCGCCCGGGCCGGCGCCAACAAAATGGACAGTCATTACTCAGCAGCCTCACGTTTCTTGGCATATCCCCGCGGGGTATAGGTCCAGACCGCACCATCGCCGGTCTTTAAGGTTTTTGTCTCCGATGAGCCCACCATGACGAGGGTCAGCATATCCACCTCGTCCGGGTCGAATTCCGAAAGCGCGCGCACGCGCACATGTTCCTCCGGACGCCCCAGGTTGGAGGCGATGATCATCGGCGTTGAGGGCGGGCGATGTGCGCCCAAAATGGCCATGGCGCGCACGATTTGGTCCGTTCGCCTCTGGGATTTGGGGTTGTAGAAGGCCACCACAAAGTCGCCCTCAGCGGCCGCGTGCAGGCGCTGCTCGATCACCTCCCAGGGGGTGAGCAGGTCTGACAGAGATATGGTGCAGAAATCATGGCCAATCGGTGCTCCCGCCCGGGCTGCGGCGGCCTGGAAGGCGGAAATGCCGGGCGCAACCGTCACCTCAATGCGCCTCAGCGCCGGGTCACCGGGCTCTGCCATCACCTCAAACACCAGGCTGGCCATGGCGTAAATCCCGGCATCGCCGGAGCAAATGAGAGCCACATCCTTGCCTTCTGCTGCCAGCGCAAGGGCCGCGCGCACTCTGATCTCTTCAGCACCCAAATCATAGCGGTGCTCGGCCTTTCCGGCCGCCAAATCGGCTGCAAGGTCTAGGTAAAGCCCATAGCCGACCCAGTCGCTCGCCCGGCTGAGGAGGTCCGTCGCCTCCGGGCTGCGCCAGTGAGGCGTTCCGGGGCCCAGTCCCACCACGCTCAAATGCCCCCGGGCGCGCCCATGATCGTCCGGGCGAATGGGGGCAGGGGCCAGCGCCAGAGCGCAGGTGGCCCTCTTGGATTTGGTTTTCTCCACCGTCAGGGCGCCGTTTTCACCGGCCATGGCCAGCGCAGCACCCTCCGCCACCCCGGGAAAGCCCACCTCCGCCAAGACCAGATCTGACGGATTGGCAAGGCGTGGGGCCTCTTTGTTCAGCTCTTCAGCGCTGAAAAACCGGGTAGGTACGCCCAAATGCGCCGCCAGGGTGTGGACGGCCGCTTCATCGGCCTTCACATCAATGGAGGCAACGCAGGCAAGCGCTGCGGGCGCCAGGGTGTTTCTGGCAAGGGTTTCTTCTACCAGATTAATCAGCTCTTGGGGTTCGCAGCCCCGTTCGCAGCCTACGCCCAGAGCCAAGGTGGTGGGGTGATAGACCAATTGGCCCTCGTGCGCGGCTACAGTCTTCTCTGTGATCGTGATCTCGACAGTACCATCGGGTGACATCCGCATCCCGCTTCCCTGAAGCCACGGGGCATGACCGCTCAACCGGGCGCTCTGGCCAGCCAAGAGGGCGGCCATGGCCGGCTTGGCCGCTTCCGGGTTGGCCAACGTCCAGCCCTCAGGCGGAGCATCTAAAGCTACGCCGAAGGACACATCTCCAGCCGTGGTGATCGCTGCATGAGCGTCCAGCCCCTCAGCAATCCACTGAGCCAAAGCGTTGGCGCCGTGATGACCGCCTAGAAGGGGGACGACTGAGGCGCCATCCTCCGACACGGCCAGAACGGGAGGTTCGGCCCGTTTGTCGCCGGTCAGGGGCCCAAGGGCGCGGATCAGAATGCCGGCAGCGCAGATGCCGATGATTGGCGTGCCCGCTGAGAACAGCTGCTGCAGGTGCGCGATGGTGTCGTCAAATGCCACATCCGTCTCGCTCACCCGCCGGATAAGTCCATGGAGTTTTCCTTCAACCGCTTCAGCGACCGCATTTCCGGTGCCCAAGCCTGAAGGTCCAAGGACGATAATGGCCGGTGCACTCACCATGGCTCGTCTCCCCGATAGATCAGAATGGTGGAGAAGTAGGGCCGCTCGCCATGGGGGACATCGTTCAGCGCCCGTATGGTCTGGTGCGGGTTGGTGGCCGCTTCCACGATCCAAGCCTTCTCTGAGAGCTCAAGATCCTGCAGCACGGCACGCACCTTTTCAAAGTGCCGGCCCACTTTGATGATAGCTGCGCTCTGCGCGCTCTGTAGCTCAAGGGTCAAGGTCTCCGCGTCCAGAGGTGCGGGCAGAACCTTCAGCACATCGTTGCGCGCCGCGAGTGGGCGCCCCAGTTCAGCGGCACAGGCGGTGAGCGAGGTCACACCGGGCACCACTTTGCACGTATGCGCCCCATTCAGGCGTTCAAACAGATACATAAAGCTGCCAAAAAAGAACGGGTCTCCTTCGCACAGAAACACCACATCGCGTCCCGATTCCAAATGCACACTGATCTTTTCGGCGGCGCTGTCATATGCACATTGGGCCGGAGAACGCTCTGTTTTCATAGGGATAGCGATGAGCAGATGCACACTTTCTGGTTGAATGAAATTTCCTACAATCTGCTGTGCGAAGCCGTTTCCCTCACTATTCACCGGATAGGCCAGCACCGGGGCACTGATGATCAGGCGATGAGCCTTCAAGGTGAGCAGTTCCGGATCGCCCGGACCGACGCCCACGCCATAGAGTGTGCCGGTCATTTGACGCCCCTCCATTGCAGCACAGCCATGCCGGGCCGCATGCCACGCATTCGGCCCACAGCCTCCACGCGGGAGATGTCGATCCGCACCAGTTCGCCGCCAAACGCCTTATGATATCCGGCAACCGCCCCTTCGCCTTCCAGGGTGACTGCGTTGGCCACCATGCGGCCCCCAATGGGCAGGGCTGACCAACAAGCATCGAATACCGCATCATTGGAGACAGCCCCGCCAAGAAAGATCGCCGAGGGGGTAGGTTGGTGCTCTAGCACATCAGGCGCTTCACCAGCCACCACGTCCAGCTCCGGCGTTCCCAGCGCGGTCATGTTCTCCGCGATCATGGTGAGCCGGTCGGGATGACGCTCAAACGCCATCGCCCGTGCGCCGCGGGCGGCACGCATCCACTCAATGGCCACAGACCCGCATCCCGCCCCCACATCCCACAGAAGCGCGCCAGGCGCAGGCGCCAATGCTGACAGAGTGACGGCCCGCACCTCGCGCTTTGTCAGCTGTCCGTCATGTACATAGGCCTCATCCGGCAATCCGGGCGTTGTGGGGCGAAGGGGGGCATCCATTTCCGCTACGCAGCGGATCGCCAGGGTGTGGAACGGGCCGAAGCTGTGCGCGCCGGCTTCCGAAGCCAGGAAGGTCGTCACCTTCTCATCTGAGCCGCCCATGTTCTCCAAAACCGTCATGGCGGAGGGGCCAAAGCCCCGGGCCACCATCATGTTGGCAGCCTTCTCGATTGTCTCCGCGCCCGCGGTAAGCACCAGCAACTTGGCCCCGGGTTGCAAGAAGGCCTGCAGCCGTGCTGCGGCCCGCCCGTGCAAGGAGAGGGTTTCGGCTTCCTGCAGCGCCCAGCCCATACGTGCCGCCGCCAGGGAGAAGGCGGAGGGAGCGGGAAGAATGCGCATCTCCTCTAAAGCGAAATGCTCTATGAGGGTGGCGCCAATGCCGTAATGCATGGGATCGCCAGTGGCCAATATGGCCACTTGGCGTCCACGCCACGTGGCAAGCTGAGCAACCGTCTTGCTGAGAGGCGAGGCCCACTCGTGTACCTCGGCTGTCCCAAAATTCTCAGAATTCATAAGTCGTTTCGGTCCCAAAACGATCTCTGCCTGCTCCAATAGCGCTCTTGCAGCTGGATTTAGGCCGGAAACACCGTCCGCTCCCGTGCCGATCAGGCTGAGCCAGGCCGTCATCGGCCGGCCCCCGCGGCAATGGCATTCACCACCGCCCCGGCCATTGCGCTCCCGCCCCGCCGGCCCAGCAGCGTCACATAGGGCACGCCGCGCGCGTTCGCGTGAAGGGCTTCCTTTGATTCTGCCGCGCCTACGAAGCCCACAGGAAATGCCAGGATGGCAGCCGGCCGTTCCGGCGCAGTGTCCAACCGCTCCAGCAGGGCAAACAGAGTGGTGGGTGCATTGCCGATCACCACCACAGCATTGTTGAGGTGTTTTTCCCACAACTGAACAGCAGCCGCAGACCGGGTGGTTTCCAACTTGGCCGCCAGCAATGGCGTTTGTGGATCGTTCAACGTGCAAATCACCTGGTTGGAGGCCGGCAGCAGGCGGCGGATAATCCCCGCCGCGGCCATCTCGCAATCGGTTATAATCTTGCCGCCATCGACCAAGGTCGCCCGCGCCGCGCTGACCACGTCCTCGCTAAAGCGCAGATCGTCCAAGAGATCGGTCATGCCGCAAGCATGCATCAGCCGAGTGGCCAACGGCTGGATATCCTCTGGAACATGCGCCAAATCCACTTCAGACCGGATCGTCTGAAACGATTTCTCATAAATGGCAGCGGGATCCTTCAGATAGTCCATAGTTCATGGCCATCCCGTTCAGTTTTTCCGGGTGCGCAGGATCGTGTCCTTGAGCGTCGGCGTTCCAAGGGGGTGATCGGCGTGCGGATAAGGGTGATGGTGGTGATCGTGGTGATGATCATGGCTGTGATCATGCCCGTGATGATGATGGTGGTGATGGTGCCCGTGATCGGTGTCTTTCAGGGCTTCTTCCACCTGACAGGCGCCTGTGCATTCCCCGTCGCACAAGAGGCAGCCTGAGCCCACACCTTCCACATGATGGTGATGGCTTTCCTGAGCCAGGCCCACCTGGTCCTCAAAGCCCAGCACTTGGGTGCGGTATTTGCACATGCCGCAGTTCATGGCGTTGTCGCCAATGAGGATCTGCTGGGTGCGTTCTTTGAAGGTTTCCAGCACCTTGGGATGATCGTTCAGGTGCCCGGCCTTGATGAACTCGATCTCGGGGTGTTTTTCGGCCACCAGATCGGCATGCTGGTAGATCCGGTTCACCAAAACCCCGGTGAACAGGAAGTATGGGAACACGATGATGCGCTTAAAGCCGAGTTGGGCAGCCTTGTCCAAACCAGGCTCAACCAGCGGAAAAGTCACGCCGGAATAGCAGGTTTCCGCCCATCCGAAGCCAAAACCTTCCCACAAAAGGCGCATGATCTTGGAAATGTTGGAGTTCGCGTCCGGGTCTGATGAGCCCCGGCCCACCACCATCAGCAAGGTTTCGTGCGGGGAAACGTCTTTATCTGAGCTCTCAATGGCTTCACGGATGCGGTCAGCGGCCGCTTCCATCATTTTCGGGTCAATGCCAAGCTCTTTGCCATACTCGATAGTGAAGCCATCATGCTGGGCCGCATAGGTATTGAGCACCGATGGGATGTCATTCTTGGCGTGTCCGGCGGCAAACAGCATGCCGGGCACCGCCAAAACCTTGGTCACGCCCTGGGCGCGCAGTTGATCGAGTCCGTGGCTGATCACCGGGTTGGCGAACTCCAGATAGCCATATTCCACCGGATGCTGAGGCATCAGCTGCTTCAG
>JBCDIP010000244.1:0-5434 GCA_038748855.1 Pseudomonadota bacterium | reverse complement strand
GGCGGCCGCCATTGAGGCGGTAGAAGATGCCGGTTGGGCGCCTCAGGGATACGAAGATCAGTGCCGCACAGGAGTTCTGATCGGCTCGGGCATCGGCGGCCTCGACGGGATTGCCAGCACAGCCCTCTTGCTGGAGGAAAAGGGCCCGCGCCGCGTCAGCCCCTTCTTTATCCCAGGCCGGCTCATCAATCTGGTCTCTGGGTATGTATCGATCCGCTATGGTTTCAAGGGACCGAACCATGCGGTGGTCACGGCATGCTCCACCGGCGCACATGCCATCGGGGATGCCTCGCGTCTGATTGCTTTGGGCGATGCAGATGTGATGGTGGCCGGCGGTGCTGAGGCTGCCGTTTGCCGGATCGGCATTGCCGGGTTCATCGCCTGCAAGGCGCTTTCCACCCATTTCAATGACACCCCCCAGAAAGCCTCGCGGCCTTATGACCAAGACCGGGACGGCTTCGTGATGGGGGACGGCGCTGGTGTGGTCGTCCTGGAAGAGTTGGAGCACGCAAAAGCGCGCGGCGCGAAGATTTATGCTGAAGTTGTGGGCTACGGCCTCTCTGGCGATGCTTACCACATCACGGCCCCCGCGTCGGACGGCGATGGCGGCTACCGCTCCATGAAGGCGGCCATTGAGCGCGCCGGTATTGCACCCAACGAACTCGACTATGTGAATGCCCACGGGACGTCAACGCCTTTAGGTGACGAAATCGAACTTGGGGCCGTAGAGCGCCTCTACGGCAATGGCGGCAAAGGCCTGACTATGTCCTCTACCAAGTCAGCCATTGGCCATTTGCTGGGCGCTGCGGGGGCTGTGGAGGCGATTTTCTCCACCCTGGCGATCCGCGATAATGTGGCTCCGCCGACACTTAACCTGGACAATCCTTCGGTTGAAACCGGCATTGATCTTGTGCCCCATCAGGCAAAAGAAAAGCCGATCAACACAGTTCTGTCCAATTCATTTGGTTTTGGTGGAACAAATGCATCGCTGGTTCTCAAACGGTTCGCCGAGTGAGGACCACCTAGCAGGCGGAGCGCATTAGGTGAAACGCGGTCGAACCATCCCAGATCCAGCGCGGCCTCAGCGCAGAGACCGCTCGTTGCGGGTGCCGGCGCGGGACAACACCGCACCGCCGGGCGCCCTGGACGATGGTCCTCCGCCTAAGAAACGGCGCAAGCGCCCCGTCCTACTGCGCGTGCTCAATCTTTTCATGTTCTTTGTGTTCTTGGGCGTTGCCGGGTTCGTCGCCCTGCATTGGAGCACCCAACAGTTCACCGTGGCCGGCCCATTAAAAGAGCCCAAGGACATCACGATCAAACGGGGCTCAGGCACCGGCACGATCGCCAAAACACTTTACTCTGAAGGCGTCATCTCCAACGAGTTGGTGTTCCAGGCCGGCGTTCTGGCAAAGCAGGCTCAGAGCAAACTGAAGGCCGGGGAATACCGCTTCGAGGCCGGCGCTAGCATGGACCAGGTGCTGAGCAAACTGGTGAAGGGCGACGTTGTCACCTACCAGATCACCATTCCTGAAGGTCTCACCAGCCAGCAGATTGTCGGGCGCCTGATGGCCAAGGGGGACCTCACCGGTGAGATCCTGGACATCCCGGCGGAAGGCAGTCTGTTGCCGCAAACCTATCGGTTCAGCCGCGGCGAGGACCGCAACAAGGTGCTGACCCGCATGGGAGAGGCACAGAAGAAGATCGTCGAAAAGCTCTGGGAAACCAGGGCACAAGACCTTCCCGTCAAGACCCCCGGCGAGGCATTGATCCTTGCGTCGATCGTTGAGAAAGAAACCGGTGTTGCTGAGGAGCGCCGGCGAGTGGCGGCGGTCTTTGTGAACCGCTTGCGCAAGGGCATGCGTCTGCAGTCCGACCCTACCATCATCTATGGCTTGGTCGGCGGACAAGGCAAGTTGGGCCGTCCCATCCTGCGCAGTGAGATCGATCAGAAGACGCCCTACAACACCTACCAGATCAATGGGCTCCCCCCGACGCCGATTGCCAATCCAGGCGAAGCGGCGATCGCGGCCGTCCTGGACCCTCTAAAGACGGATGAACTCTACTTCGTGGCTGACGGCACGGGAGGCCACGCGTTCTCCAAGACATTGGCAGAGCACAATAAGAAGGTCAGGGTCTGGCGCAAGATTGCAGCGCAGCGGCGCGAGGAGGCCAAGAAACAGGCCGAAGCCGCTGAAGAGACCGCTGAACCTTCCATCGAACCAGCAGCGGCCGCAGCGCCCACCACCAAGGTGAAATCAGAACCTTTGGCGCCGGTGCCGAGCCCGGATGAAGACCAGCCGGCAACAGAAAGTGGTGAGACAGTGGCCACGCTGACCCCGTCTGTGGCTGAACTCAAGCCCAGCACCGAAGAAGAGCCCGCAAAAGCGCAAGGGGCCTATTCTGCCGGTGGTCTGCCGCTCCCGCGCCCTAAGCCGCAACGCTCGCCCTAAAGGCAGCAGCGGGGCTCCAGCATGCTAATTCCTGCGCTGAGTGGCTGAGCAATACCTCCTCAATGCATTCGTAAGTTCCGGCAAAGACGCGCTGTTTTCCGTCTGTTTTTGCCTCAATCTCGGCTTAGGGCTTGAAAGCAATCGCCATCTGGTATACCACATGCCATAGCCGTTGATGTTGGCACGGACCCTGCTTGAGAGAGAATAACAATATCAATCCTCTTCCAATTGTGGGTAAAGTGGCGGTCCGGAGATTTATTGCTCCGTTCCGACAAGAGATGGGCATCAGCGGCGAATAGTCGGAACTTAGTGCCCGCAAGATTTGGGAGGATAATCAAATCATGAAATTGCTTGGCAAATTACTCGCAGGGGCGGCGTTGAGCGTTGCTCTGAGCGTAACCGCGATAGGAGGGATGATTGAGCGCGCCGAAGCCGCATGGTCGCCCAAGAAACCGGTTGAATTCATCATCATGGCTGGCACAGGCGGCGGCGCCGACCAGATTGCCAGACTGCTGCAGGGTTTGATTGAGAAGAAGAAACTGTCCCCGCGGCCGTTTATTCCGATCAATAAACCTGGTGGCTCAGGCGCTGAAGCATTGCGCTATCTGAAAGACAAGGCCGGCGATGATCACACCGTCCTGGTCACCTTGAACTCTTTCTACACCACGCCGATCATTCAAAAAGATCTTGGTGTTGATATCTCCACCTTCACGCCCATCGGACGCATGGCGCTGGACACGTTCCTGCTCTGGGTCAACTCCGATCGCAAAGACATCACCAACCTGGAAAGCTATGTGTCGGCTGTGAAGTCTGCCGGCAACGCCTGGAAAGTTGGCGGTACGGGTTCAGGCCAGGAAGACTCTATCCTGACTGCAATGATGGAAAAAGAGTTTGGTTACAAAGTCACCTACATCCCCTTCCCGGGCGGTGGTACCGTGGCGAAGAACCTGGTTGGCAATCACATCGATTCAACCGTGAACAACCCGGCTGAGCAAAACGAGTTTATGCGCGCCGGCAAGTCCAAGCCTCTGGTTCAGTTCACACCGGAGCGCATGGCGGCTTATCCTGATGTTCCCACCGCGAAGGAACTGGGCCACGACATCGTTTACTTCATGCAACGTTCGGTAAACGGCCCTCCCGGAATGTCCAAAGAAGCCCAAGATTGGTACATCAATCTCTTCAAGACACTGTTTGAGTCTGACGAGTGGCAGAAGTTCTGTAAGGAAGACGGTCTGACCTGCGAAGAGTGGGTCGCGGGTGCTGACCTGGCCAAGTTCCACGAAGAACAGGGCCGCCGTCACCAAGAGCTCATTGAATCAGTGGGCGCAGCTGCGATCACCGGCGAGTAATCGCACTACAGCACATGTCCTGCCGGGCAACCCCTCACATGGGTTGCCCGGCAGTCAATCCAACGCCGTAAGTGAAGTATTCTGCGACCGAATGGGGGTGGGCTGGTCCAGGCCGTCTGCAGTTCGGGCGCACAGGTCTTAAAGAGGTGGGCAAAGACCATGACGGTTCGACAGGCTGAACTCCTAATGGCAATCGCGACCGTTTTGTTGTCGCTGGGCCTTATGTGGTCTTCGACCGATGGCCTCTCGATCAGCTGGGTACCAAACAAAGGCCCTGGTTCCGGCTTCTGGCCATTCTATCTGTCCATAGGTCTCCTCCTGGCCTCCCTGGCAACGCTCTACAGGTGGTTCAGAAGAGCGACGCCGGAATCACGGTCCGAAGAGCCTTACATCTCCGGTGCTGCGCTGACCGTAGTGGGCGTCTCAGTGGCCGCGCTGTTGGGCCTCCTCATCGGGATCCATCTGGTGGGGATGTACATTTCGCTTTTTGTTTTCATGCTGTTTTACGTGAAAGTCATCGGGCGGCACCCCTGGGGCATAACCGTTTGCCTGGTGGGCGGCACGCCCTTGTTTGTGTTTGGCATGTTTGAGTGGGCACTTCAGATCCCACTGCCCAAGGCCATCACCGAAGAGTGGTTCTATCCGGTATTCGACATCATGTACGGCACGAGCCACTTCTGGGCATACATGCTGGGCGCCGCCGTTATTGTTGCCGTCTTGGGGTGGCTGACCCACAAGTTCATCGACCCGCAACCGGGCACTGAGGAGGGTTAAGGGGCATGGAAACCATCCTCGTATCTTTGGCAGGCGGGCTCGCACAAGCATTTGAACCGATCAACTTGATGATGATCATCATCGGGTGCGTCGTCGGCCTGTTTGTGGGGGCAATGCCGGGCCTTGGTTCGGTCAACGGCGTAGCCATCCTGCTGCCCATCACGTTTCTTGTCCCCCCGACGGCAGCGATCATCTTCCTCGCCGCGGTCTATTACGGCGCCATGTATGGCGGCGCCATAAGTTCCATCACGCTCGGCATACCGGGCGCCTCCACTGCGGTGGCGACGGTGTTCGACGGGCGGCCCCTGGCCATGTCCGGACGCGCCGACAAGGCCCTGACGGCAGCGGCGATCGCCTCGTTCATTGGAGGCACGATCTCGGTCATCCTGTTCACGCTCTTTGCCCCACCGCTGGCTGAGTTCGCCCTGAAGTTCGGTCCGGCCGAAGAGTTTGCCCTCATGGTCCTCGCCTTCGCCACCTTCATCGGCCTGGGCGGTGACGATATTCCGAAGACCATATTCTCCATTCTCATCGGCCTCGTGCTGGCAACCGTCGGCCTCGATATCATTTCAGGCAAACCGCGCCTCATCTTCTTCGACGCCCCGGGCTTCCTGCGCGGCATCAACTTCCTGGTGCTGGCGATCGGCATCTACGGCATTGGCGAGATGCTATGGACGCTGGAAACCACAGGCGGAAAGGTCATTGTCCATAAGGTCAAGATGAGCTGGGAGAACTTTGTCGGCAATGTGAAGTCGGTCAAAGAGTATATCGGCACCACGACCCTTGGCTCCACGCTGGGCTACTTCGTGGGAACCTTGCCGGCAGCGGGCGCCACACCGGCCTCCCTCATGTCCTACGGTC
>JBCDIP010000243.1:0-5471 GCA_038748855.1 Pseudomonadota bacterium | reverse complement strand
GCTCATGGACCATGGTGCCGATGTCATTCTGCAGCACACCGATTCCACGGCCCCCGTTCAAGCTGCGCAGGACGCAGGCAAGTGGGCCGTGGGTCAGGCGTCAGATATGACCAAGTTCGCCCCCAAGTCCCACCTCACGGCGATCGTGGACAATTGGGACAAGTACTATGTCTCCCGGGTTAAGGCCGCGATGGAGGGCACCTGGACGTCTGAGGACACCTGGACCGGCTTGAAAGAGGGCATGGTGGAAATGACCGCTTTCAATGAAGCCATTCCCGATGAGGTGAAGAAAGAGGCCAAGGCCGCGCACGACGCCATCATCGCGGGCACACTGCATCCCTTCCAGGGCCCGTTCAATAAGCAGGATGGTTCCGTCGCCGCCAAGGAGGGAGAGACCTTGGACGACAAGACGCTTCTCGGCATGAACTGGTACGTCGAAGGGGTGGAAGGACAGCTTCCAAAATAACGCCAACTGGTGTAACTGACTTCACCACAGACCCGCCCCGGGCCCTGTTCCGGGGCGGGTTTTGGTTTTCTGGGATCCCTCGCAAGTCTAACCGGACCGGCTCCAGTGACAGATATCGCCCGTTTTATCGACGAGATGCCCAAGGCAGAGCTCCACCTGCACATTGAGGGCACGCTTGAACCTGAGATGATGATGGCTCTGGCGCAACGCAACGGGGTTGAGTTGGCCTATGGGTCGGTGGACGAAATCCGCGCAGCCTATGAGTTCTCAAACTTGCAGGATTTTCTGGACCTCTACTACCAAGGCATGTCGGTCTTGATCACCGAGCAGGATTTCTTCGATCTGACGGCGGCTTACCTTGCCAAATGCGCCGAGCAGAACGTCACCCATGTGGAGATCTTCTTTGATCCCCAAGGCCACACCGAGAGGGGCGTGGCGTTTGAGACCGCATTGGACGGCATCACCAAGGCGCTGGACGCAGGTCTGAAAGAGCATGGCATCAGCCACAAGCTCATTATGTGTTTCCTGCGCCACCTGTCTGAGGAGAAGGCGTTCGAGACCCTCGCCCAGGCCATGGCCTATAGGACCCGCATCTACGGCGTGGGGTTGGATTCATCAGAGGTCGGCCATCCGCCGGAAAAGTTTGCGCGGGTCTTTCAGGCCGCAGCGGAAGCCGGCTTCGTCCTGGTGGCCCATGCGGGGGAAGAGGGCCCGGCAGAGTATGTGCACAGTGCGCTTGATGCCTTGAGCGTGGTGCGCATTGACCATGGCAACCGGGCGTTGGATGACCCAAGTCTGGTGAAGCGGCTGGCCGATGAACAAATCGCGCTCACCATGTGTCCCCTGTCAAATTTGAGGCTCTGTGTGATCGACAAGCTGTCAGACCACCCCGCGCTCACGCTGTTGGACGCGGGCGTGCGGGTGACCATCAATTCCGATGACCCGTCCTATTTCGGCGGCTATGTGAACGAGAATTATCACGCCGTCCAGCAAGGTCTGGACCTTGGCCTTGACCATATCAAGACTCTGGCGCGAAACTCTTACCTAGGCTCCTTCATGAGCGAGGGGGAAAAAGACGCCGCGCTCGCAAAATTCGACGCCTTTGCCGCGTCGGCCAGTTGAGAGGCACTTTATGGACCTGCGTAACGGATTTGACATCAAGCGCTACATTCGCACCCTGCCGGATTATCCCAAGAAAGGGATCATGTTCCGCGACATCACCACCCTTTTGGCAGATGCCCACGGATTTCGCGCCACGGTGGATGAGCTCATGTGGCCGTTCCTCAAAGAAGGGATCGACTATGTGGTGGGCATTGAAGCGCGCGGCTTCATCATCGGCGGCGCGGTGGCCCATGAGCTCGGCAAGGGCTTCATTCCCTTCCGCAAGAAGGGCAAGCTGCCGTTCCACGTGATCGGCCGCGACTATGAATTGGAGTATGGCGTGGACACCATGGAGGTACATGCCGACGCCATGGGCGAGGGCGACCGGATCCTGATCATCGATGACCTGATCGCCACCGGCGGCACGGCCGCAGCAGCCATCGAGCTGGTGCAGGCCACGGGCGCGGAAGTTGTTGCCGCCGCGTTTATTGTGGATCTGCCGGATCTGGGCGGCGCCCAGAAGATCCGCGACAAAGGCGTAAAACTGCACACGCTCGTGGAATTTGAGGGCGAGTGATGGCCGGTCCTGAGATCCTTCTCAGCTTCATGGTGGCCGCGATTATTTTCGGGTACATGCCTGGGCCTGCACTCGTTTACACCGCAGCCCAAACCATGGCCTATGGCCGCCAGGGCGGCTTCAAAGCCGCCATCGGGTTGCATGTGGGCGGTTATGTGCATGTGTTTGCCGCAGCCTTAGGGCTCGCCGTTATCTTGGAGTTGGTGCCCACCGTGTTCATGGTGATCAAGTTCTTGGGCGCGGCCTATCTGGTATGGCTGGGCATTGCGATGATACGCGCCGGCGCGGCGAAAATGGAGATGCCGGAGATCCGAAAGCGCAGTGCCCGCCGGGCCTTTTTCAACAGCATGGCTGTGGAGATCCTGAACCCCAAAAAGGCTCTGTTCTTCCTGGCGTTCCTGCCGCAGTTTGTAGACCCGGCGGGTGCTTTTCCCGCCTGGGTGCAGTTCTTGATCCTAGGCACTGTCGTTAATCTGACATTTTCCTCAGCCGATATTGTGGCTGTCATGATGACTGATCAGATCATAAAGCGCATGCGCCAGAACAGCCGCGTTCAGAAGTGGATGAAATGGGCCGGCGGTTCCATCCTGGTGGGGCTGGGAATTCATCTGGCCACCAGTCGAGCCTGACATGAAAATCGACGGCACGCCATATCGCTCCATCTGGTTGGCTGAGGATGGCTGGGCTGCAGAGATCATTGATCAGACGGTGCTCCCCCACAGGTTCAAAACGGTGCGCCTGGAGACCCTCGAGCATGCCGCCAGGGCCATTGAGATCATGCAGGTGCGCGGTGCGCCTCTCATTGGGGCCACGGCCGCTTACGGCATCTGTCTGGCGCTAAGGGCCGATGCATCCGACGAGGCGCTTGAGGCGGCGGCTGAACGGCTTCGGCGCACCCGCCCCACGGCGGTCAACCTGATTTGGGCCATTGATGAAATGCTGGCCGCCGTGCGCAACCAGCCCCGCGAGGCCCGACAGGAGGCGGCTTATGCCCGCGCCGCGGAAATCTGCGATGAGGACGTGGAGACCTGCCGAAAGATCGGGGAGCACGGTCTGGCGCTGATCGAGGAGATCGCCGCCGCCAAGCCGGGAGAGACGGTCAACATCCTCACCCATTGCAACGCAGGCTGGCTTGCCACCGTGGACTGGGGCACCGCGCTCTCCCCCATCTATCAGGCGCACGACAAAGGCTTCGATGTGCACGTGTGGGCCGATGAGACCAGGCCCCGTAACCAGGGCGCCGCACTCACCGCCTTTGAGCTGGGTAAGCATGGCGTGCCGCATACGGTGATCGCCGACAATGCCGGTGGCCACCTGATGCAGCACGGTCAGGTGGACATCTGCATCACCGGCACCGACCGCACAGCCGGCAACGGGGATGTGGCCAACAAGATCGGCACCTACCTGAAGGCGCTGGCCGCCCGGGACAATGGGGTGCCGTTCTATGTGGCCTTGCCGCACTCTACCATCGACTGGACCATTGAAGATGGCGTACGCGAAATTCCCATCGAACAACGCGACCAGACGGAGGTCACCCACATTCAAGGCCTCAGCGCCGATGGAACCGTACAATCCGTCCAGGTCACCGCCCCTGGAAGCCAAGCCGGCAATTACGCCTTCGACGTGACCCCGGCGCGGCTGGTGACGGGCCTCATCACCGAACGCGGTGTATGCGAGGCCTCCCGCGACGGGCTCTTGAGCCTCTATCCTGAGCAAGCTGGCGATGGAGACTGACCAGGACCTCTTTCTGCGCCAGCAGATCATCGACACGGCGCAGGCTCTGGCCGAGAACGGGTTGTCTCCTGGTCTGTCGGGCAACGTGTCGGCCCGGGTGTCTGATGGTCTCCTGATCACCCCCTCCGCCATGGCCTATGACGTGCTGTTGCCGGAAGATATCGTCTTCGTGCGCACCGACGGCACCGTACCGGACGGTCAGCGCAAACCGTCAACTGAAACCCCGTTCCACCGGGCCATCTTCGCGGCCTTCCCGGAGGCTGAGGCGGTGTTGCATTGTCACTCGCCCAAGGCCACGGCTCTGGCGTGCCTGAGGAAGCCTATCCCGGCCTTTCATTATCTGGTGGCGTTGGCGGGCGGGGACGACATTCCTGTGGCCGACTACCACACGCCGGCCACCGATGAACTCGCCGCAGCCACGGTTTCAGCGCTTCAGGGGCGAAGGGCCTGCTTGTTGGCCAATCATGGTCAGGTGGCGTTTGGGGCTTCGCTTGAAGACGCGTTTGCCCTCGTGAGGGAGGTGGAAAATCTTGCCGCCATGTTCCTGGATGCCTCAGCAGCCGGGGAGCCTCAGATCCTCAGCTCAGCCGAAATGGCCGATGTTCTCGCGCTCTTCAAAACATACCGTCAGCCTTAGCAGTCGAGCCTCTTGCAATAGGGGCCACGGGGGTGGTTCACTCTTCTCAAACCAATGAGGAGGATCTCAACCATGAACACCGCCCAGCTCCAAGCCGTTCTCGATGCTGCGGTTGCCGAAGAAGACGTGCCGTTTGCTGTGGGGATGACAGGCAACGCAGCTGGCACCACGTGGTCGGGCGTCGCAGGCGAAGCCGCCCCTGGCCGGGCCGCAAGCGAAGACACCGTGTTCCGGATTTTCTCCATGACCAAAGCGGTGGGCTCTTTGGCGGCCATGATCCTGATCGATCGGGGTAAACTGCAATACGATTCTGCCGTATCGGACATCCTCCCGTCCTTTGGTGACGTTAAGGTGCTGGACCATTTTGAGGGCGACACACCCATTTTGCGGGCCCCGGAAACCACGGCCACGGTCCGTCATTTGGCCACCCACACTTCAGGCTTGGTCTATGAGTTCTGGAACCATGAATTGCCGCGTTATCTGGAGAAGACCGGCCATCCAAGCATTCTGTCGGGGCTCAAATCCTCCCTCATGTACCCGCTCGCTTTTGATCCGGGCGCCAGGTGGGACTATGGCATTGGCATCGACTGGCTGGGGCAGGTGGTGGAAGCGGTGGATGGACGCGCCATCGACGTCTTCTGCCGCGAAGAGATTTTTGAGCCCCTTGGGATGAGCAACACCGCATTTGAGGCGGAGGGGCCGTTGGCCGACCGCCTTGCGGCCGTCAAGATCCGCAACGAAGACGGAGCGTTCGATGATTTCGACTTGGCGCCCCCGGCCCATCCGGAGTTTTACGGCATGGGCCATGCGCTCTACTCAACTGCGCCGGACTATATGCGGTTCTTACGCATGTTCCTAAATGGCGGGGGAGTTGGATGGCGCGCGCATTCTCAGCGAAGATGGGACGTCGAGCATGTTGGAGAACCACATAGGGGTCTTGCGCATCGGCAAAATGG
>JBCDIP010000242.1:0-5490 GCA_038748855.1 Pseudomonadota bacterium | reverse complement strand
TGAAGCGGAGAAGAACGGTATTGGGCAGATCGAACGATCCCGCCTTCCACAAGCCGGCAAAGTGTTGCGTGGCGGATGGCATCTGCTGATCGCTTTGGGCGTGCTTGTTTACTTTCTGATGGCTGGCTACACGCCCATGAAGTCGGCATTCTGGGGATTGGTTTCTCTGTTCTGCCTGAGCTTCATCAACAAGGGCACACGCATGAGCCCGGTGGATCTTGTGGCTGCTCTGGAAGCGGGAATTCGCGCCACTATGCCCGTGACCATTGCGTGCGCCTGCGCCGGCTTGATCATTGGATCAGTGTTTGTTTCAGGATTGGGCCTGAAGTTCACCCAATCGGTTATTGATCTGTCTGGTGGGAACCTTTTGATCCTCCTTGGCCTGACAGGCGTCTCTGCGATTATCCTGGGGATGGGCATCACCACAACGGCGGTCTACATCACCGTGGCCGCACTTATTGTGCCGGCGCTGGTTAAGATCGGTGTGGAGCCGATCGCGGCCCACATGTTTGCCTTCTACTTCGGCGTTGTGTCCACCATCACGCCGCCGGTGGCGCTTGCTTCCTTTGCAGGTGCGGCGATCGCCAAAACGCCCCCTATGGCAACCGCCATTGAGTCTACCCGAGTGGGGATTGCCAAGTACCTGGTGCCGTTGGTGTTCGTCTATAATCCTGCTTTGCTGTTTGTAGGCCCCCTTTGGCTTACGGCGTTCTCCAGCGTGCTTGTGCTGGCTGGCCTGTGGGTCCTCTCGATTGCCATTGAGGGCTGGTACCGCGGTCCCGTAAAAGGTCACTATCGTTTGGTGATGCTGGTGGCGGCTGCATTCATTCTCATCCCGCCCAACCAACCCGTCCTCGGAATTGAGGGCTACATCTGGGAGATCGCAGGCCTCTTGATGGCAGGTGTGATTCTCGTTCCCAGAATTCTGGCCGGCGGGCAAGCAGCGGAGGGCCAAAGCGATGCGTGATGTCTTTCTGGGCAAGCCCTGGCACTGGGCGATTGTAGTCATCGTCGCCGTCCTTATGGCTTGGGCGGGTGGTGCTCGTGTGCATGTTATCCACTTCAACGTCTTTCTGATTGCTCTGGTGATTGGCAGCTTGCTGATCATCCTTTTGATCCTGAAGACGCACCGCGCAGGCGAACAGGTTACACGCGAGCCGCTTTTGTCTGACGACCCAGAGGAGCCGGTAGATGAGCAGGAGGAGGCCCGCACATAAGCTCGCCCCGCCGCTGTTCGGCGCTATGGTGCTTCTTTGGGCCACAAGCGTTGTAGGTCATGCGGCGGTGAGTTTGGATGGCTCAAACTGCATATTGTTTGCCGGCCAAGCGAAGCGTGAGCTCGCACTGTGCGTGGTTTGGGAAGGCGAGGGGAGAACACTGAGCATCTCTCTTGTGGGACGGGCGCCTAACCAGGTGGACACGATTGTTCTCCGCCGAAACGGCGCAGAACCTTTCCAAACACTTCACGTGGCAGCGCGCCCGCCCATCACACGAAGCGATGTGGGGCTGCTGTACACAGACATGAACTTTGACGGGCACGGCGACTTTGCAATCATGAGGCGGGGACACGCAGCCGTGCGCCGGCCGTTTTACTACTTTCTGTATGATCCAGCACTGCGCCGCTATGTAAGCTCTTATGTTTTGGAAGGGCTTGGCGCGGTGACATTCGATGCCAAGGCGATGGTGGTGATCAGCCAATGGCGAGATCGGAACTATCGCTACAAAGACAGTTTCAAATGGCTTGCCGGTGGCCTGCGGTTGCACGAGCGCGAACGCTCAGGGGGAACTGAGCGGCGTTGCGTCTTGATCGCCTATCGGTGGTTTGAGCGTGAGCGGACTGCCCATGAACCAGTGCCCTGCAAGCGTTAGGGTGGCATCAGTCCATTCAGTTGCCGTTTTGTCGTGATCGGCTTCTCAGCTTGATCATCAAGGCAGCTGCGACCAGTGGAAACACCGCTGCATCTTCGTAGATGCCTAATGACACCCCGAAGATCGTGACCAGAAGCGCTGCGATGACCGGCACCGGCCAGAGCACAGCCAGCCAGCGCCCGGACACCATCAACAGTACCGCTGCCGTGAACAAGATCGTGGGGCCCGGACTGCTCGCGAAATATCCCACTTCCGCCCATCCGCGCCCGGCGGCTAAGCCAATGAGTGGCGCACCCGCTAAGGCATAAAACCCAAGAGCCAGACCAATGCGGTAGCTGGTACCCTCGGTGGGTGCAGCTGTAATCCAGTTCATCACGGCCCCGATGAAAAACAGGCCTGCCGCCTGAACAAGGAACATCACTCCAACCGGGTAATCCCAAAAGTTCAGCTCGGCAAAGACACCCAAGTGGTAGAATAGCCCAGTTGAAGCCCAACTGGACGCAAGCACAAGTCCGAGGAGACGGCCCGACATCTGCTGTGGTTTCAAGACGACCCAAACCGCCATCAACCCGAACATGACCGCTAGCGCCTGCATAGGACGGATCATGCGATTGAAGTCCTCCAAGGTGCCAAGGAAGACTTCAAGGGATAAGGGAACCATGGGCCGCCTGCGCTTGGGTTACAGAGACTGCACGTAAGTGACCATGCGGGAGCGCATCTGTGGGTCGGGCAAGACACCGCGCCCGGCTTCCAGGTTCTCAATCATGTGGGCGGGATTGGACGTGGCAGGAATGGCGCAAGTTACCGCCGGATGAGAAATGACGAACTTCAACAGAAACTGCGGCCAACTGCTCACACCGATTTCCGAGGCCCATGGGGGCAGGGGTTTGCCCGCAAGCTTCTTGATCAAGGCGCCCCGCTGAAATGGCCGGTTGACAATAACGCCCATGCCCCGCTCGGCCGCCATCGGGAGGAGGCGGTCTTCCGCTTCGCGGTCTTCCACATTGTACGTAAACTGGGCGAAGTCGAAGGCATGATCCCGTGCAATCTTCTCGAACTCTCCATGGCGCCGACCGTGAGATGTGGTGATGCCGGTGTGTTTGATGCGACCCTCACTCTTCCAGGCGTTCAGGGTTTCCATGTGCACTTCCCAATCCACCAGGTTGTGGATCTGCATCAGATCAAACGTCTTGTGCCCCCAGAGGCTCTGAGACGTCTCCATCTGTTTAACGCCCATCCACTTCGAAACGGTCCAGACCTTCGTGGCGGTGAACAGCTTTTCCTGGGGCGGGAGCTGCTCCAAACAATAGCCCACAACCTCTTCAGACGAGCCATACATGGGCGATGAATCGATCATCCCACCTCCGCCTTCAAAGAAGGCTTTGAGGACCTCAAGCCGCTTGTTCCGCAAACTCGTGCTTTTGCCAACGTTAAACGTGATCCACGTTCCCATGCCTAATATGGGAACAGCAGTCCCTGAGGATGGGATCTTGCGGTTTATCAGTTCGCGACTTTGCGCGAAGCTGGGGCTTGGCAGAGTGCCAAATGCGGTTGTGGCGCCGGTTGCGGCCGCCAGATTGAGAAATCTGCGTCGATCCATTGCATTCTCCAGCCAGTGTGCGTCGCCTGCTGATGAGAAAACCTCTTGCCAGCAGAGCTCATTGCCGGAATTCTAGCTGATGAGCGACCGGTTCGCGATCACAGCTGTGCGAGGCACCGGACAATGTTGGTTATTCACAACGGATTGCTTGTTGCAGTTTTCTTTGTTCTCCATGTGGCCGCCGCAGGCGCTCAAAGCCTGGATTTGGTCAACATTCCCCGAGGCACTGCGCAACTGGGCGATGCACGCGGCGACAAGAACGAGGTCGCGCGCCAAGTTGAGATATCCGCGTTTCGCCTCATGCGCCGCGAAGTGACGAACCTTCAGTTTGCCGAGTTTGTTGCGGACACCGGATACACCACCACGGTGGAAAATGCAGGCAAAGGCAATGTCTGGGTGAAGCAATGGGGCGCGGTGGTCGGGGCTGACTGGCGCCGCCCGCAGGGCCCGGACAGTGCGCTGCATGGGCTCGGGCTGCATCCGGTTGTCCAGGTATCCGCGGTGGATGCAGAAGCGTTTTGCCAACACCATGGCCTGAGGCTGCCGAGTGAGGTGGAGTGGGAGTATGCCGCGCGCGGACCTGCAGGCCTACGCTATCCCTGGGGTAATAGGTTGACCCGCTCCATGCTGCCGGAGGTCACAAATGCCGGCACGTGGTCGTGCTGTGCCCCTTCAAAGGCCGACGGATATGAGCGAACCGCACCCGTCGGTTCCTTCCCCAAAGGTCGCTCACCCTTTGGGGTGGACGACATGATTGGCAACGTCTGGGAATGGACGTCATCGCCGTTTCCTGGCGAGCCTGGCAAGCGCGCCATTCGTGGCGGTGGTTGGGGAAACAACCCGTACTGCCTGCGTGCCGCTTACCGGCATGGAAACCCGCCAACAATAGGATTAGACATGGTCGGCTTCCGCTGCGCCGGCGATCTTCCTTGATGTGGTGAACAAGGACGCCGATGCCCCAACGTTTCCTCCATTGCTCCTTTCGCGCGCCATCGTTATAGAGCACCTCATGCCGATTGTTCTTTGGGTCGCGCTTGGCGGTGCTGTTGGTGCCTCAGGGCGGTATCTTGTGGGAGTGTGGGCGACGCGCCTTCTGGGGCATGGGTTTCCTTACGGGACCCTGTGCGTAAACGTGCTCGGCTGTTTCCTGATGGGTGTACTGGTGGAAGCTGCTGCGTTGAAACTCTCTATGAACCAGGAGATGCGGGCCTTTCTCACCACCGGTGTACTCGGCGGCTTTACGACGTTCTCCGCTTTCGCGCTTGATTTTGCTGTGCTCAGTGAACGCAAAGCTAACCTCTTGGCTTGGGGCTATCTCGGGGCGTCCGTGGTCCTGTCCGTGTTTGCTTTATTTGCGGGGCTTTGGCTTGTGAGAGCGGTGCTGCAATGAGCGGGGTTTCCACAAAGTCCGTCAGCGGTGATGAAGAGGGTATGCGTCTCGATCGCTGGTTCAAGGCGCATTACCCATCATTAGGCTTTGGCCGCCTACAGAAGCTCCTTCGGTCAGGCCAGGTGCGGGTTGACGGCAAGCGGGCCAAGACCAACCAGCGCCTGGGAGAGGGCCAAACCGTCCGCATTCCACCCATCAGCGATAGCCCGCCAGAGCCCCGGCAGGAGCGTTCCAGCCCCGACCTAAAGGCGCTCCGTGAGATGAGCCTTCATGAAGATGATGCGGTTTTGGTGCTGAATAAGCCTGCCGGCCTTGCCGTGCAGGGGGGGCCTGGTCTGACGCGGCATGTGGATGGAATGATCGGCGCCCTTGCAAGCGCCGATGGGCAACGGCCGCGCCTCGTGCACAGGCTGGACCGGGAGACCTCCGGGGTGCTGTTGATTGCCAAGACGCGGCTTGCGGCGAAGGCGCTGGCGGAGAGTTTCAAGGCCCGTGACACGCGCAAGATTTACTGGGGGTTGGTTGCCGGCGTGCCTAAGCCTCGGCAGGGCCGCGTCTCCACCTGGCTGAAGAAGCAGGAAGGGCCCGACGGTGAGCGGATGTACTCCACACTGCAGAGGAAAGCTGGTGC
>JBCDIP010000241.1:0-5518 GCA_038748855.1 Pseudomonadota bacterium | reverse complement strand
CCCTCGGTGTCCGCAACTTCACATGCACCGGCGTCAGAGACGCCGCTGCAGCACTCATCACATGAGGATAGGTTTCCCTCCCCTCTCAGAATCAGCCTATCAACGCGCCGCTAACGATCAACCAGGTGGCGGCATGGCGAAACTCCCCGGGCAAAGCGTCCCGTTTGAAGACTGGAAGCTTGAGAAGCAACGCAGCCTGGAACGGGTGCGGGTCTTGAAGATGCAGCAGACGTTGCGCGAAGCCATGGAGCGCGCCCTTGCCAAATCGCCTGCCCCCGATCGACCTCACAAGCCCCGCAGCTCCTAACACCTCTCGGGCAGGCCCTTGTGATGGGGGCCCTTGGGAGGATAAGATCTGCGCCATGATCACCATGGATGTCAGGCAAGCCTTCACGGCTCTGCGCGCGCGCACCGGGCTCTCCGGCACAGCGTTTGCAGAACTCTTGGGCTATGCTTCGGCTGCCGATATCGCGCCTTACGCTTATCCGGAGGGCTCCTGGCCCCATGCCCATCTGCCCGATGAGCTGATCGAGCGCATGCTGGAGAACCTCACCGGAGAAGGCCACCCCGCCATCACGCGAGCGGACATTATGGGCCTCTCCCTGCTGCAGGAAGGCGACGCCTTTAACCTGGCAGAACAGCTGACCACCCCCAGCTTACTGGCTGACATCCTGATCGCGTTTGACCACGCGGTGACCAACACGCCGGAGCTTGCGGGTCAAGCTTCAATCAATGTGAAGGCCAATCAGTCAGCCAAGCTCTATAAACAGCTGAACACCGGGGCGATTAATCAAATTGAGCTGAGCCTTCTGGGGCCGGAGATCACTCGCTCAGGCACAGTGTTGGATGAAGTCCAGCGCGAGCTCATCCTAGAGGATCTTCTGGCGCGGTCCATGCTTTTGGATCTGATCGAGGTCCAGGTCCAGTCGAGCGGTACTGTGGCCTTCCTTGGCCATATGATGAAATCCAGATATGGCGGCCGTCCCCTTCAGCAACAATCGAAGGACGATCTCCGCTCTATACATCGCGAGCTCGCCGCCATCGCCGGGGCACACGAAGCGCCTGCTGCAGAAGAGGCTGAGAACGTTGTCATGCTCAGCAGGTTTCGCAAATGACCGGCCCGCTCACCACACGCCCCGCTGTGCGCCTGTCGTTCAACCAGGACGTTGACGAAGTGTTTGAAGCGGCCAACCGCTGCTTCCTCGACAAGGGCCCTGAGATCGCGCCGTTTCTGGATCTTGAGTTTTCTGCATCGATTCAGGTCATGCGCGACAATGGCTTCAGCGTGCCCACGTTCATCTATGCCGGCCCCGACAGCATGGCGGCCAAGTTCTTCGGCGAAGACTTTGCGCGCAACTGCGCGGGCCTGCCTGGTGTCCCGGACCGTGAGTTCGCCTTGAGTGTCTGCGACAGCTATACAGAACTCTCCTGGGACCGGCGCAAACCGATCCTTGAGCAGCTGACGCGCAAGGTGGCGGGCAAAACCATCCAGTTTGAGCGTGGGCTGTGGCCGGTCATCTCCGGCAAGGATACGCCCGCCGTGGTGTGCTTCATCAAGCCGCTGCGAGTTTTTCGAGCGATTCCCCAGACTGCCACGCAAGATCCTCACGGCCCATCCACATAATGTAGCGGGGCTTTTGGAAGTTGGGTTCTTTCTCCCAGCCATGGCAATAGAGCTGCGCATGGACAAAGCCTAACCTTGAGCCATAACCGGCCCTCACCAAGTCTTCAGCCATCAGGCCATAGATGATCTCCGGATCAAACTTGATGAATGTATAGGCCTGCAGCAACCGGCCGAACACCGGAGCCAGTCGCTGTTTGCGGTACTCGCGTCTGATCCACATATCGCCGGTATAGGCAACGCGCCCGGAAAACCCCTCCAGCACGGGATGAGACTGGATCGCCAGCCCCCCGTGAATCCGTTGTAGGCGTCGCTTGAGAGCAACCGCCAGGCTTACGCCCCTCAAGTCCTCAAAGCGCACCGCCTGGTTGGCAATGTGCTTGCCGCGCCTGTCCTCGCAAAAAAACCAGACGCCCTCTTGCTCCAGCGTGTCAATATAGTCGGTGTCAAAGTGCTCGGAGATCTTGCCGCGCGCTTTGATCATCACGTCTTTGTATTCTTCAAAATCGTTACCTAACCGAACACGCGCAACACCCATTTCTTTAAGCACTGCCTCGCCTTCGATCATGAAGCGCGCAGCATCCCAATCTGCTTGAGGGTTCATCGCAATCCCCGCAACCAAATGTCTCCCGGCTCCACCCGCATAGCACCGGGCAAGGTGATTTGATAAGGGCTTAACTCACCGATGGTTCGCTCACGGATGGTCTGGCGGGCTCACCTACAACATAGGTTTCCGCGATCGCGCGGTCGTCCCCTAGGGTTTGAAGCAGGAACAGTTCTTCGCTGAGCGTGGTCACCGTCTCCATGCGCAGCGCCATGGCGCGGGTCGCCCGGCTGTTGAGCACAACGATGTCGGCCTCGGTGCCCGGGTCGAGCGTGCCGATCTTATCTTCCAGGGAGAGACAGCGGGCATTACCCAAGGTGATCCAATAGAACGATTTGAGCGGATGCATGCGCTGACGTTGCAACTGCAGAACCTTGTAACCTTCATCCAGAGTGCGCAGCATGGAGTAGTTTGTCCCCCCGCCCACATCGGTGGCAATGGCCCGGCGCACGTTCTGCGCTCTTAAACCGGCTTCATCATAGAGCCCGCTGCCGAGAAAGAGGTTGGAGGTGGGGCAGAAAACAGCCACCGAACCCGTCTGCGCCATCACCGACACCTCCCGCTCTGAGAGGTGCAGGCAGTGGCCAAAAAGGCTGCGTGGCCCTAGCAAGCCGTAGCGTTCATAAACGCCGAGATAATCGTGAGCATCAGGGTAAAGCTCAGCCGTCAGGGCAATCTCATCATGGTTCTCCGACAGATGCGTTTGCACATAACAGTCCGGATGTTCAGCCACCAATGCGCTGGCCATTTCCATCTGCTCCGGCGTTGAGGTGATCGCAAAGCGCGGCGTGATGGCGTAGAGCGCCCGCCCCTGGCCATGCCAGCGGGCAATCAGTGCCTTTGTGTCCTCATAGCTGGTCTCAGGCGTGTCGCACACGCTCTGCGGCGCGTTGCGGTCCATCATCACCTTGCCGCCGATCATGCGCAGATTGCGCTCTTGAGCTGCCGAAAAGAAGGCCTCTGCGGAGGACTTGTGAACCGAGCAGAAGGCTGCTGCCGTGGTTGTGCCGTGGCGCAGAAGCTCGTCGAAGAACGCGCCGGCAATGCGTGCGGCATGCTCAGGATCGGCGAACTTGCCTTCCTCCGGAAAGGTGTAGGTGTTGAGCCAGTCCAGCAGCTGCGCGGCCCAAGAGCCGATCACCTGCATCTGGGGAAAATGAATATGGGTGTCGATGAAGCCGGGCATCAGGAGGTGGGGCCGATGGTCGATGATCTGCGCATCCGCGCCGGCCCGCAGAACCACGTCAGCATGATCGCCTGAGGCGACGATCTTACCCTCGCGGATCAGCACCGCTCCATCCTCGCAATAGCGGTAGACCGAGGCGTCCTCTACACCGTCCGGCTCATCGAGAAATGACAAGACCCGGCCGCGCAGCAGCCTCTCGGCGCTCATTGGTTCACCACCTCGCGGTACCAGGCCTGAATCAACTTGCGCTCTGCGGGCTCCATGAAGGAGACGTTTGCCGGTGGCATGGCGTTGGTCACCCCGGAATGGAGATAGATCTCCCTTGCCCGCTCGGCGACTTGCGCTTCGGTTTCAAGCAGCACGCCCTTGGGCGCCCAATGCATGCCCTCCCAAGCCGGCTCTGCGGCGTGGCACATAGCGCAACGCCCGGCCACCGTTTCGTGCACATCTGAGAACAATTTCGAGGCTGCAAACTTTTGAGCAGTGGGGCTCATCACCTCTTCCTTTGCCTCCGGAAACGATTTCGGCGTCATGGAGAGCCACATGATGATGACGAAGAGAATGGCTGTTGCCAGCCAGGTCCAGACCGGGTCGCCGGATCGGGCATGTTTTGAGTTGAAGTAGTGCCGGATGGTGACGCCCATCAGGAATACCAAAGAAGCGATCACCCAATTGTACTCCGTGGCAAACGCCAGAGGGTAATGGTTCGACAGCATCAGGAACAAGATGGGGAGCGTCAGGTAGTTGTTGTGGGTTGAGCGCTGCTTGGCCTGGACCCCGAGGGCGGGATCAGGCGCCTCGCCCGCCTTGAGGCTGGCCACCACTTTTTCCTGGTTGGGAATGATGATGAAGAACACGTTGGCCGACATGATGGTGGCGGTGAAAGCCCCCAGATGCACGAACGCAGCGCGCCCGGAAAACAGCTGGGTGTATCCCCAGGCCATGGCCACCAGCACCACATAGAGCAGGATCATTAGCTTTGTGTTGTCCACACCGAGCGGAGATTTGCAGAGGAGATCATAGACCACCCAGCCAACGCCGATGGAGGCCAAAGAGATCAGGATGGCGGTGCCGGCTGATATGTCGAGCACCTGAGGGTCCACCAGGTAAAGATCGGCGCCCACATAGTAAATCACCGCCAGAAGCGCGAAGCCGGAGAGCCAGGTGGCGTAGGACTCCCATTTGAACCAGGTCAGATGATCGGGCATCCGCTCCGGCGCCACCATGTACTTCTGGATATGATAGAACCCTCCGCCATGGACCTGCCACTCTTCACCGGTGGCCCCTTCCGGCATATCTGGCCTCTTGCGCAGGCCCAGATCGAGCGCAATGAAGTAGAAGGACGAGCCGATCCAAGCGATGGCGGTGATGACATGGATCCAGCGGACGGCAAAGCCAACCCAGTCCCAAATGATGGCCAGATCGAACATGATCGCGCAGGTGTCCTCAAAGCGGTTTGGCTCACCTTCGCAAATTATTGATTCTTGAAAAACCAGCGAAATTCACGTTCACTATCAAAAATATTTTGAAAATCGGAAGGGACTGATGCCCTATCTGGGAAGTATCCGCGTGTTCGTCCGGGTCGTGGAGCTCGGCAGTATAACGGCCGCTGGCCGCGACCAGCGCCTGACGCCAGCCGTAGCCAGCAACCGGATCAAGGAACTGGAGAACCGGCTGGGCGTGCGCCTCTTCAACCGCACCACGCGCAAGTTGCAGCCAACGGAAATCGGCACCTTCTTTTATGAGCACGCCTTAAAGATCTTAGAAGCGGTGGAGGAGGCGGAGGCCGGTGTGGCGGGCTTTGCGGAGAAACCTCGAGGCGCCTTGCGGGTCACTGCGCCGCTCGGCGTGGGACGACGGATCATTGCACCGCTGGTGCCGGTGTTCAATGAGACCTATCCGGAAATAGAGGTGCGGCTCAGGCTTTCAGATCATCGCATCAATCTCCTGGAGGAAGGTATCGATGTGGCTTTCGCGCTAGGATACTTGCCGGATTCCAACATGAAGCTGCGCTCCATCTTGGAGTGCCGGCGCGTGCTCTGTGCCGCACCGAGCTATCTTGAGGCGCGCGGCGTGCCTCAGACCCCGCAGGATCAGCTGAACGGGG
>JBCDIP010000240.1:0-5520 GCA_038748855.1 Pseudomonadota bacterium | reverse complement strand
TAGGTTGTTGGATTGCGAGACGGAGGTTGACCTGGGGGCGGGTTGGCCGATCTTTTCATCGCTTGATTGCGGTTGCTGTGATTAGAAATCGGTCGAGAGAGCGGTCGTGCGAGAGGGTTATCTTTCTGTTTGAAAGTCGATGTGGCCGTGTGAGCTGAGGAGCGCACCGGGTGTGCTGAGACATCAGTATGTGCGGTTCGTTTCTTCTCTAAGGTACAAACTGACGCACTTATGTTGACGTTGACGTAAAGGTCACTAGATGGAGCCTCGGTCATTAATCCGAGACCGGAGAACAAAGTATGAGTGAACCGATTAAAGAAGAGCAGAGCAGGCGCTATACGATTACGCAGCTGTGCCGTGAATTTGATGTGACGCCCCGGACGTTGCGGTTTTATGAGCAGAAGGATCTGCTCCATCCCGCACGCGAGGGCATGAACCGGATCTTCAGCTACCGTGACCGGGCGAGACTGAGTCTGATCTTGCGCGGCAAGAAAGTCGGCTTTTCCCTGGACGACATCAAGGAAATGCTCGATCTTTACAATTTGAAGGACGGTCAGGTGACTCAATTGCAGGTCGCCCGCTCGAAAGGTCTGGCTCAGTTGGAGCATCTCAAAGACCAGAGGGTGGCCTTGGACGATGCGATCACCGATCTTGAACGTGCCATTGAGATTGTGGAAGGCATGCTGACGGAACGGGGCATCGATACCGAAGCTGAATTTGCCCAAGCAGAATCTGCCTGATCAAGACATCATTGCCTCTGCCAATGTGTGGGTTGCGGTTGCGGCCCCACTGATTTCTTGCATACTGGCGCCGCAAAACGAGCAGCAAGGGTGCCTTTGAAATGACGGTCCTGAACACGCCTAAGCCGGATTGGATGAGCGAAGATTTGGAGCTCTTGGCCGATGCGTCGGGACGGCTCTTCGAGAACGAGTATGTGCCGCACTACGAGCGCTGGGAAGAGCAGGGCGCCTTTGACCGCTCCGCCTGGACCATGGCCGGTGAGGCCGGGCTCCTGTGTGCAGAGATGCCCGAGGAGTATGGCGGAGCCGGTGGCTCGTTTGCCCATGACGCGGTGATCACCCACCAAATCACCAACAAGGGCATAGATGGCTTCGGACTGCCGCTGCACAATGCCATCGTGGCACCCTACATTCTTCATTATGGCTCTGAGGAGCAGCGCCAGCGCTGGCTTCCGAAACTGGCCACAGGCGAGATGATCGGCGCCATCGCGATGACCGAGCCTGGCGCGGGCTCAGACCTGCAGGCCGTGCGCACCAGCGCCAAGCGCGATGGCAACCATTATGTGATCAATGGCCAGAAGACCTACATCACCAATGGTATCCTGGCCAATCTGATCATTGTGGTGACAAAGACGGATCCAAGCGCCGGCGCCAAGGGCACATCGCTCTTCGTGGTGGAGACCGATGAAGTTGATGGCTTTGAGCGAGGGCGGAATCTGGACAAGATCGGCCTCAAATCGAACGACACCGCCGAGCTTTTCTTCAACGAGGTGCGCGTGCCGGCCGATGCGCTTCTGGGCCCGGTTGAAGGCCAGGGCTTTATCCATCTGATGGAGCAGCTGCCGCAAGAACGTCTGCTGATCGCCGTGCAGGCCATGGGGCGCATTGAGCGGGCGTTGAGCCTGACCTTGGACTATGTCCGCGAGCGTGAGGTGTTTGGCTCCAAGGTCATGGACTTCCAGAACACCCAATTCACTCTGGCTGAGTGCAAAACCGAGGCAACAATCGCCAAGGTGTTCGTGGACACCTGCATTGGCCAGCTCATCAAGGGTGAGTTGGATGCGGCGACCGCGTCCATGGCCAAGTATTGGCTCACCGATCTGCAGTGTAAGATCATCGATGAGTGCCTGCAGTTGCATGGTGGCGCAGGCTATATGAACGAGTATCCCATTGCCCGCATGTACCGTGACGCCCGGGTGGAGAGGATCTACGGTGGCACCAACGAAATCATGAAAGTGCTGATCTCCAGAACGCTTTAAGCGCGCCTGAAACCAAAAAGGAAGACTGCCCTATGGCCGAAGTGGACTATTATTTCACCTTGCTTTCCCCCTGGGCCTATATCGGCCATGACGCCTTTCATCAGGCGATGGACCGCACCGGAACAACGGTCAATTACTTTCCCCTGAACTTACCCTCGGCATTTGCCGCATCTGACACGCCGGTTCTCGGCAAGCGCCATAAGACCCGCCAAGACTACCGCACCCTTGAGCTGCAACGCTGGGCCGTCAAGCGCGGATTAAGCTTCAATTTTTGGCCCGATCACTGGCCGTTTGCCGCCGCCACAGGCGACAAGATGGTGATCGCCATGGCCCAGAACGGAACGAACCCGGCCGCGTTTATGCGCGAGATCTTCACTGGCATTTGGGAACGCCAGATGAACTATGCTGAGGAGAGCGCCCTGGTGGAGGCCGCCGCGAATGTAGGGCTGGACGGGGAGGCTTTGTTGGCGCAGGCTCATGGCGAGGACGCTCAGGCGGTCTATGATGGGACCACTGAAAAGGCCATCGAGTTAGGAATTTTCGGCGTCCCGGCTTATCTCTATGACGGTGAGTACTTCTGGGGCCAGGACAGAATCGAGCTCCTGGAAGATGCCCTGAAAGCCGGACGCGCCGGATACAAGCCGGTCTACCCAAACGGGGGCTGATACCCGCACGGATCAACGGAGGACCTCTCAATGTTGAAACAGACCATTTTGGGTGTGCTCTGCAGCCTGGCGCTCGCCTCAGCCACGGTGGCGGAAGACAACCGCTATGACATCAAGCCGGCCGGCGATGGTTTCATAAAGCTCGATAAGAGGACGGGCGGTCTCACCCACTGCCGCCAGATTGATCAGAACTGGACATGCAAGGCGTTGAACGATGAAAGCACGGAACTGAGCGCCAGCGTGGAGGACCTGCTGGCCGATGCGGCCAAGATCAAGCAGGAAAACAGGGACCTGAAGGCCAAGGTGGCTCAGCTGGAGCAAAAGCTCGCCAAGCTGGAGGCTAACCCCAAAGAGCTGAAACTGCCCAGCGATGAGGATGTGGACAAGATCATGGGGTTCTTTGAAAAGCTCATGCAGCGCTTCATGGATTTTGCCCGGCAGATGCAGGATAAGCAGGGCGAGCCAACTTAAGGCGAGGTGGCGTAATGAGCGAGAGCACGTTTGATCTGACCATTGACGGCAAGGTGGCCGAAATCACCTTGAACCGGCCTGATGCCCTCAACAGTTTCACGCCGGGCTTTTGGAGTGCGTTCCGAGAGCAGGTTGAAGCTTTGGACGACCGGGGCGATGTGCGCGCGCTGGTGATATCGTCCACTGGCAAACACTTCACTGCAGGCATGGATTTGTCTGTGTTCCATGCCATGCCCGATCTCAGCGCCCACGAGCCGGGCCGCGCCAGAGCTGCGATGATGAAAACCATTGCGGCGTTTCAGGAGACCTTTAACTGCCTTGAGCGGGCACGCTTTCCCGTCTTGGCAGCTATTCAGGGCGGATGCATTGGCGGCGGTGTGGACCTGATTGCCGCTTGCGATGTGCGCTACTGCACGGCTGATGCGTTCTTTGTGATCCAGGAGACCAATATCGGCATGATGGCGGATGTGGGCACGTTCCCGCGCCTGCAAAAGGTTATGCATGAAGGCTTGGTGCGTGAGCTGGCGTTTACCGGCCGACGCTTGGCTGCCGAGCGTGCGCTGTCATCCGGTCTGGTGAATGACACCTACCAGAGCCAGGACGAGATGCTCCAGGCCGTGCGCGCCACTGCGCAGGAGATCGCAGAGAAATCCCCGCTGGCCGTCTGGGGCTCAAAAGAGGCGCTCAACTATGGCCGCGATCATTCAACGACAGACACCCTGAAGCACATCGTCACCTGGCAAGCCGGCATGTGGCACATGCCGGACATGCAAACCGCGTTCAAAGCCCAAAAGGCGGGCGAAAAGCCGGAGTTTGATGACCTCTTGCCCAATAAGCCCGTGATTTGAGTGGTTCTCGCCCATGCAGCAAGCGCTGACTGAGCTCACCGTTGCTACGCCGGGGCGCAGCATGGTGGACATCTCCTCTGAGATCGCTGGATGGCTGCAAGCGAGCGGTGCGGAAACCGGTCTGCTGACCCTTTTCATCCGGCATACGTCTGCGTCTCTCACCATTCAGGAGAATGTCGATCCGGATGTGCAGGCCGATCTTTTGGATGCGTTCGACCGGCTTGCCCCGGAGCATGGGCCTTACCGTCATAGCTCAGAGGGGCCTGACGACATGCCGGCCCACATCAAGGCGGCGCTGACCTCAACTTCGCTCTCCATACCCGTCAGTGCCGGGCGTATGACCTTGGGCACGTGGCAGGGGATCTACATCATCGAACACCGTGCCCGCCCGCATCAAAGACGTGTCGTGGCGCAGTTTATGGGCGAGCTGAAGGGATAAAAAAGGCGGGCTCTTCAAGAAGAGCCCGCCAAGTCAGGAAGGAGAGGGGCCACAACACAGGGAGGAGGTGTGTGGCCACCTGGGAGGAAATGCCGGGCCGAAACTCGTCAAACCCGGCAGGAAGAAGACACTGCTGAGAGATCAGATCGTCTCACCAGCGTTCGGGGCTGATATGGGCTATTGTGCACTGCACCACAAGAGGTCGGGCCGCATGACAGCCATGCGCATGGCGCATGGCTGCTGAGGCTTAGATCACCACTCGATACGCTCCAGATTGGAGAAGGCCACATCGTCGAAGCTATCGTTGCCGAAGTCGATATCACCCGCTGCATCATTGCTGAACTGCAGGAAGTCCGTGCCGGAGCTCACCAGCGTGCCGCTGGTCAGGGTGTAGGACCAGTCAGTGCCTAGAACACCTGGGTTTGTCACCTGGATCACGTCGGTCCATCCGCCGCCGGCACCGCCGTCCACGGTATCATCGCCGTGGCTGCCATCGCCGGTGATGAAGAACAGATCGTTCCCGCTGCCACCGGTCAGGATGTCGTCGCCTTCGCCGCCTTCGATGGTGTCGTCACCAGCCATGCCACTGATCGTGTCATCGCCGGCGGCGCCGCGCAGGATGTTCGCTCCGCCATCACCGGTGAGGGTGTCGGCTAGGCTGGAACCGGTGAGGTTCTCGATGTTCACCAGCGTATCGGAGCCCTGACCGGTGGCGATGCCTGTGGTCAGGTTGGCCACGACCGCAGCGTTGTCCAGGTTGAAGGCTGCCGTGTCATTATCGGCGCCGCCATCCAGATCGTCATCACCCATGCCGCCGTAGAGGATGTCGTCCTCGCTGCCGCCGGTGATCGTATCATCGCCGTCGCCGCCGAAGAGCTGGTCATAACCGGCATCACCGCTGATGATGTCATCGCCATCGTCGCCGGCAATATAGTCGTTCCAGTCTCCACCGCTCAGATTGTCATCGTCACCGCCACCCACAATGTGGTCTGCTCCGGTAGTGCCTACAATCGTGTTGGAGGCATCGTCACCGCGGATCTGATTTCCGTCGTAGACATGCACCGTCAGTGTGGTGCTGGAACTCTCCGTGTCGCCGTT
>JBCDIP010000239.1:0-5525 GCA_038748855.1 Pseudomonadota bacterium | reverse complement strand
GGCCGCGATATAGGTGACAACCTCGACCTCTTCCTCGATATCCGGAAGCTTGGTGAAGAACTCGGCCTTGGCGTAGCTGTCCAGAAGGTCCGTGGCGATGGCGTTGCCGGCCTCGTACGCGGTCTTGATGGCGAAAAGAACAGCCCGAGGATCGCGATGTCGAGCCGGCGCGATACCCATTCGATCGCATCCGCTCCGGCCATCGGCAGATTGGCCCAGACCGGAGATTTTGACCTCAGGCTTATTGTCGGCGATCAGGGTAAAGTTCCAGGACGCAATCACTTTGCCGTCTTCAATGATCGACACATTCTGGGGTCGGTTCAAGCTGAGGCGTAACTCGCTGGCGCCCGGATTGGTCTCATCCGGCGTGGCGCTGGGGTCTGTCGACTTGAAAGAATGCTCGGAATTTTCCGGCGGCTGTCCGCTGCCGCTGGCTTCAACACGGGCAACCGGCGTGAACGCACCATTGAGGCGAACCACGAGTTCGCTGTTTGCGGCGACCTTGAAGTTTTCCGGGGCCTGATCTTCGATGGAATTGCGCGACGCGGACCCGCGTGCCAGGAACACAGGTGCCTTGCCCGTGTAAGCGGGCGGCGCAATCCAGGCGTCCATGAAGAGGGCAACGTTGACTTTGCTGGCCGGCACCACCGCGCGTTGGACACGGTCGGACCAGTCGCCCCCGTTCAAAACGAAAAAGGCGCCAATGGCCATCACTAGGCCATAGCGCAGGCCGTAGGGGTCCTTTTCGGCGAGGGCCGATCTGGGCCATCCGGACTTGAGCGCTGAAATGAGCTTCGCCAAGCGCTCCTTATGTGCGGCCCACAGGGTGCGTGCGGCGGGGTCCTTGGGCGCGCCGGCAATGGTGTCGCGGTATGATGTGGCCGGCTGGTGCGGCACGCCGGAAACGGCCTCAATGCGGCGCAGGGCCTCTTCGCGATCGGGCATCCGCAGCGAGAAGAGCGGGCGCACAGCAAACCCAACGGCGATCAGGAAGCCGCCGAGTACTGCGTAATGAGCTTCGCGCGGCAAGAGCTCCAAGGCGCCGGAGACGGCGGCCAGAGCAAACACGCCAATGACACAGATAAGGGGGAATGAGGCCGCCCAGAATTGTTCCCAGAGCAGGACGAGACGGGCTCTGGATATCTTTGCGTCCAACTTCTGATCGATGCTGACCGGTGTGCGCTTCAGGTTCATTGCCGAAGGATACTAGCACGATTTGACAGCAATTCGACAGGAATAGCGGTGCTTTGCCTCACTGTTTCGTGACGGCGTTAAGTAATTGTTTTATCTAAATTTTTCTATTGCCAGCCGGCGAATTTATCGAGGCCGATCAGCTCTTCATAGGTTTGCCGAGGGCGGACCACCGCATATTGATCGTTTTTGACCATCACTTCGGGCACCAGAAGGCGTGTGTTGTAGGTGCCCGCTTGCACTGCTCCATAGGCGCCGGCAGACAGGATGGCGAGCAACTGACCGGCCTTAGCGTCGGGGAGATCGCGGTCGCGTGCAATGTAATCGCCGCTCTCGCAAACGGGTCCAACGAGATCGCCTGTAACCGTGGGAACATCTTTAAGGTCTTGATCTACCGGCCAAATCTCGTGGAACGCATCGTAGAGTGTTGGCCGTATGAGATCATTCATGGCGGCGTCAGCGATCAAGAACGTTCGGTCTTGAGACGGTTTGGCGTAGATGATCTCGGTGACCAGGATTCCGGCGTTGCCGCAGATCATGCGACCGGGCTCAAACACCAGCTTGCAGCCGAGATCGCCCACGGTGCGCTTGACCATGGCGGCATATTCGTCCGGGTGAGGTGGGATGTCGTTGGTGCCGCGGTAGGGAATGCCAAGGCCGCCACCCAGGTCAAGGTGGTCAATGGTGTGGCCGGCTGCCCGCAGCGTGTGCACCAGTTCCGCCATCAGGCTGTAGGCTTTGGAAAACGGCTCCAGATCTGTGATCTGACTGCCAATGTGCATATCTACGCCGGTGATCTTAATGCCGGGCAGGGCAGCGGCGCGGGCATAGACCTCTTCGGCCCTGGTGTAGGAGATACCGAACTTATTGTGGGCCAATCCCGTTGTGATCTTTTCGTGCGTGCGGGCATCGACGTCCGGGTTCACGCGAATGGATACTGGGGCATCGGTCCCCATACCGGACGCCACTTTGGAGAGCAGCTCAAGCTCAGGTTCTGATTCCACGTTGAAACAGGCGATGCCCATCTCCAAAGCAAAGCGCATTTCAGCGGCTGTCTTACCCACACCGGAAAAGACGATCTTTGCTGGGTCGATGCCCACGGCCAAAGCGCGGTGCATTTCTCCCTCTGAGACCACATCAGCGCCGGCACCCAGATCGGTCAGGGTCTTCATCACGGCCAAGTTCGAATTGGCTTTGGGTGAGTAGCAGACCATGCGGTCTACGCCCTCAAAAGCCTTATCAAACACCTTGTAGTGGCGCTCCAGAGTGGCGCTGGAATAGCAGTAGAACGGGGTGCCGACCTCCTCGGCGATGCGGGCAAGGCTGACGCCTTCGGCATGGAGGATGCCGTTCTGATACTCGAAATGATGCATGGCTTAATTGGAGGGTTTCGGCCCATCCGGATCAATAAGCGGATCCAGGATGGTGGTATCATCCTCTTCCTTCTCATAGCCCGGTGGCGGCTCGAGCGGACCTGCGCGCCCGCAGGCCGTCAGCCCCAGGGCTGCAAGCATTAGAGCTAGTATGGCAAACCGTGTCAGCCGCACGTTATCCTCTCCCGACAGGCGCGTTGGCGCCCCAGCACGCAAACATTGCTCATCTTCTAGCGCAAAATCGCCTCAGAGTCAGTCCCTTAAGGCATTCTGCCAGAATTTTACCTGGTCTCTCACATTGTCTGGTGCGGTGCCGCCAAAACAGGTGCGAGAAGCCACGGAATTTTCCACGCTCAACACCGAAAATACGTCCTCTGTAATATCCGCATGCACTGATTGCATATCCGTCAAATCCAGTGCGTCCAGGCCGCAGGCCTTCTCTTCTGCCAATGCCACTATGGCGCCGGTCACGTGGTGGGCTTCGCGGAACGGGAGACCCAACACCCGCACCAGCCAGTCGGCCAGGTCTGTGGCGGTGGAGTAGCCTGAAGAGGCGGCTGCGTGCATGGTGTCTTTCTGTGGCTCCAGATCGTTGACCATTCCGGTCATGGCCGCCAGCGCCAAGGACAAGCTGTCGAAGGCATCAAAGGCGGGTTCCTTATCTTCCTGAATGTCCTTTGAGTAGGTTAGCGGCAGGCCTTTCATTACCACTGTCAGGGCGTTGAGAGCGCCCAGGATACGGCCCACCTTGGCGCGGACCAGCTCAGCCGCATCCGGGTTGCGCTTCTGGGGCATGATGGAAGAGCCGGTTGAAAACTTGTCGGAGAGTTTGACGAACCTGAATTGAGCTGTGCACCAGATCACGAGTTCCTCTGCCAGGCGCGACAGGTGGGTGGCGCAGATGCTGGCCGCGGCGAGGGTTTCCAGAACGAAATCCCGGTCCGATACCGCATCCAGCGAATTGCGGGCTGGTCCATCGAATCCAAGTGCCTTTGCTGTCATCTCCCGGTCGATGGGAAATGAGGTGCCGGCGAGGGCGGCAGCGCCCAACGGGGATTGGTTGAGACGCCCTCTGGCATCGGCCAGTCTGGCCCGGTCGCGGGCAAACATCTCCACATAGGCCAGGCAATGATGGCCGAAGGTGACCGGCTGGGCTGATTGCAGGTGGGTGAACCCCGGCATGATGGTATCCGCATGGGCTTCAGCCTTGGCCACCAGGGCGAGCTGAAGCTCTTTGACCTGCCCATCAAACGTGTCCAGCACGTCGCGTACGTAGAGGCGGAAGTCGGTGGCCACCTGGTCATTGCGAGAGCGTGCGGTGTGGAGGCGGCCCGCGGCGGGGCCGATCAATTCGGCAAGCCGGGCCTCGATATTCATGTGAATATCTTCCAGAGCCCGCGAAAACGTGAACGTGCCTTGATCAATTTCAGTTTGGATTGTGGCCAACCCCTGCCTAATCTCCGCTGCATCGGCCTCAGAGATGATGCCGGTGGCCGCCAGCATGTCGCAATGGGCCAATGAGCCTGCTATGTCCTGTGCGGCGAAGCGTTTGTCGAAATCAATGGAGGCATTGATTTCGGTCATGATTTCGTCGGGGCCGGCGGAAAAGCGTCCGCCCCACATTCTGTTGGTCATCGTGCTCAATCCCGGGCAAAGCAATGAAAGACACCTAATCGTTCCTATGACAGAAAAAGACAAGGAAAATCAGGCCACCCGCAACCGTCTTCTGGTGCCGGTACTGATTGGCGCGGTGATTGCCGCACTGGCTGCTTCAATGTTTATGGGCGGCGAAAAGGAAACTCCGCAGACGGCAAGCGCCCCGGCGGCGACCAGCTCCAACGCAGTGACCAAGGCTCTGGCCACCGGCCAGATGAAGAACTTCGTGGTGAAGGCTAACTTGCCGGCCATTCCGGACATTCCCTTTAAGGATGGCAAAGACCAGCCCATGAAGATGTCAGACTGGAAGGGCCGGGTGGTGATGTTAAATCTGTGGGCCACCTGGTGTGCGCCCTGCCGCCATGAGATGCCGTCGATCAACCGTTTGCAGCAGGAGTTTGGTGGCGATCAGTTTGAGGTGGTGGCACTGAGTGTGGACCGCAAAGGGCTTTCAGCGTCTGCCAAGTTCTTGGAGGAAGTCGGGGCGTCGTCTCTCGGCCTCTACGTGGATCAGACCAGCGATGCGCTGCAAAAACTCGGCGTAATCGGCTTACCGGCAACCTTGTTGATTGACCGCGAAGGGCGTGAGATCGGCAGGCTGCTTGGGCCTGCGGAATGGGATTCTGTTGAAGCGAAAGCGCTGATTAAGGCGGCGCTGGGATCTGGATAAGGTCGATTTGCTCCAATCGTCATCCCCGCGAAAGCGGGGACCCAGTATGTCGGACATCTGAGCTTTGCTGTTCTGGGTCCCGGACATTTTGCTGTCGCAAAATTCCGGGATGACGTGCGATTATCAATCCGCTGACCGCATAAACGTCTCCAAGTCGCCATAACCGGTTTCGCGGTACTCGTAAACCAGCCCAAGCTTATTGGCGGCCTCTTCAGCCTTCTGCTTCAAGGCGTCGGTTGGCGCTTGAGCCAGGTAAATCAGCTTTTCATAATTGCCGAAGACGAAGGACACCATGTCCGGATGGCGATCGATGCCGAAGCCTTCCCAGATCAGCTTGTCAAAGTGTTGGGCCAGATAATCCGTTAAGAAGAAGGCACGCATGTCGTCATCGCCGCGAGCTTCAAAGAGGGCATTGCCGGAGAAGAAGGAGTAGCAATGCGGTCCGCCAATGCGCTCTACCCCGCCTTCTTCCTCAAGAACCTTGTCGAGTAGCCCTCCTGTGCCGCAATCGGCGTAGAGCACATAGATCTTCTCATACTTGCCCTTGGCGTCGCGGATTTTGCCGCGCACCCCTTCTGGGATGAGGTCAGGCGTGTTGTGCCATTTGGCGGGCAGGCAGGTGACGTCAAAATGGC
>JBCDIP010000238.1:0-5537 GCA_038748855.1 Pseudomonadota bacterium | reverse complement strand
TGGTGTTTGTCGTTGGACATAAGTGTTTCCTCCCTCGAAACATTAGGTGTAGAGCGCGCCACTGCGCTCGTTTCGCCTCACATCCCGGAAATTGTAGCAGTTTCCGGCTCCTACGAATGGGGAAGTTTCCCTTTCAGAGAAGAAAAATGCAACAAAATTCTTCTCAGTTGGAACCAACAGCTCTAGAATAACCGCAGAAATGGCGAGCGGGGTGATGGGACATGGCAAACTCGAAGCGGAATGACGACGGCGGCGCACGTGTGATTGCCTTGGCGAAATCGCTGATCTCTTTAGGCTCTGAGGTGCGCCAATTGCGACATGCGCGCAAGATGAGCCTGAAAGAGCTGGCCGCAGAAAGCGGGATATCGGTAAGCCACCTGAGTGCGATCGAACGCAATGCCTCCAATCCGTCCATGGAGGTTGTGCAGGCTGTGGCCCATGCGCTGGGCGTGTCTGCCAACTGGTTTTTTGCAAAGCGTCCAGGAGCAGGCCCAATGGAACGGGCCCACGTGGTGCGCGCCCAAAACCGGCGGGATCTGAACACCTTGTACCAACAAACCTCCGGCGAGCTGGGCTATGAAGATCGCCTGCTCTCAAGCTCGATTGGCGGACAGTTCTATATGGGCATCGCCACCTATTTGCCCGGCGCCGAGCGGCCCGAAGAACCCTTGCAGCAGCATGTGGGCGAGGAGCATGGCGTTGTCATCGAGGGCGAGCTGGAAATGCAGATCGGCGATGAACTGATCACTTTGCGGGCCGGTGACAGTTATAGCTTCAGCGCCAGTATCCCCCACCATGGCCGGAACCGGTCCAACGAAGTGTGCAAGCTCGTGTGGGCAGTGTCTCCCGTAGTGATCCCCAAAGATGTGATGGTGAAGGATCGCCCGACATCTGCAAGGTCCAAGGACCCAACAGGCTAACGGTTTTTCTCAAACTGCCCGGTCTTCAAGAAGTTCACCACCTGGGCCGCCACCGGCTCGCTATAACGCATTCCCCAGTGAGTGGTGGGCATCACCATGAAGTCGGTCATCCCGGAAAACTTGGTTGAAGACACCGTAACCAAACCATCATCCTGGCCCGGCAGGACATCCTCATTCTCACGACCGCTGCGCACGCCAGCAATAACGCCTACAGGATAGTCAGGCTTTGGCAGACTGCCGGCCAGTCCACCCGAAGATGTGCCGAGCTGTTTAACGGTGGGGCCCAAATACTCAAACCACCACTTGTTCTCATAGGCGTCGGCCAATTCCGAACCCCGGTTTGGCGTACCCAACAACACCACCCGGCCAAGATTAGGCAGTTTGTGCTTGGCGAGATAAGCGCGGGCGATCAGACCGCCCAGGGAGTGGCCCACAAAATGAACCTTGCTTTGCGTGCTGGCGCAACATGCCGCCAATTGTGCATTCAGCTTGGAGATAATCTCCTCGGGCGATTGGTGAAGGGAGCGATAGCCGAACCGCTCCGTGCGGTATCCTGCAACTTCCAAGCGCTTGGCCAAGGTCCACATGGCCGACCGGTTACGGCCCAAGCCATGAAGGACCACCACGGTATCGGCTTCCACACCAGGCTTTTGATGATACTCAAACTGCCGGTTTCCGGAGCGGGCGTGGGTATCATCAGCAGTGGATTCTGCACGCACAGGTGAAGGGTTCACCAGGAGAGCCAGCGACAGAAGAGAAGCCCCCAGGGTGATTGCGTTTGTGTGCATGGTGTCCATGTCCTCAAGATCTTCAAGTCACGCTTGTTTGACGGTTCCAGCATCAATCAGCTGTCGAAACATTTCGCGCACCGCCTCGTCAATCGGGCGATACGTCAGGCCCAGTGCACTTTTGGATTTGCTGTTGTCGGCCCGCCACCGGTGGCCCATGTTTTCTTCAACCATCCGGCGCGTGAACGCCTTGTTGGCCATGGGGCCGGCAATCCAGACAAGCCACTTGGGCAACAGGCGCGTCGGAAAGGGCCATCCACGGCCGAACGCTTCGCGCAAGTCTTGGCCAAGCTCAAGTAAACTCTTCGTTTGATGAGAGACGATGTGGCGCCCCTCTGCGTCTTTGATAAACCCGGCCCGAAGATGGGCCTCGGCCACATCACGCACATCCACCATGCCGATTTCAAAGGCAGGCACTCCGGCCTGCATGGTGCCGTCTCCCAATTGTTTGACGATGTTGAAGGACTCAGACACCTGCGCACCGGCGACACCGGGCCCTAAGATGAGCGAGGGATTGATCGTCACCAAACTCCAACGGTCTTGGGCTCCGGCCATCTCCCAAGCCGCCTTCTCAGCTTGGGTCTTGGAATACGAGTAAGGCTGATGAGACAGGGACGATGTGGTATTCCAGATCTCTTCTGTCAGAACACGGCCCGGGGCTTTGGCCACATCTGAGTTATCGCCATAGATCGCAGCGCAGGAACTTGTGACCACAACGCGCTCAACGCTGGCGGTGTCATGAACACTCTCGAGCACATTTCGCGTGCCTTTCACGGCAGGATCGACCAGATCGCGCTTTGCGTTGGAGAACTTGGTGGTGAAGGGCGAGGCCGTATGAAACACCACCCTGCAGCCCGTCATGGCTTCCCTATAGCTTTCCTCGTCCAACAGGTCGGCCTTGAACAGTTTCACGGCGCCGGGACTGTCCTCTGCCAGCTTATGCAGATGGGCAACTTTTGATTGGTTCGACGGGTCGCGCACAGTGCCGTGCACGGTGAACCCTTCATCCAGGAGACGCTTGACCAGCCAGCCGGCCAGATAACCTGTTGCGCCGGTGACCAGAACAGGCGCGCTCGTGTCAAACACAGGAGAGGGGGCGGTCATTTGTTTCAGGTCCTTCATGCCTCGAATTTTGGGATATCTCATCACTTTTGGTCGGGGATATGGTCAGCTTAGGCAAAAATGGCCATGACAACAGGCCGGTTTCATGATTAACCCGGATAACGCGGACAACCTTCACCACGCGCACCCATTCTGGATCCTGTCATGACCTCTCAACCGCCAGCCACATCCGGCCCGGGCTTTGCGGATTATGGATTGCTTCTTCTGCTCTCGGCCATCTGGGGCAGCAGCTTTCTCTTCATCAAGGTGGCGGTGGAAACCATGCCGGCGGTGAGTATGACCGCGGCCCGGTTGACCCTCGCCGGCCTTATCCTCGTGGCCATGGCGCTTCTGAGCAAACAGCCTGTGCCTAAGGGCAAAAGTCTTTGGGGCTGGATTTTAATGGCGGCCCTTTTTGGCAATGCCTTGCCGTTTGCTCTCATTGGCTGGGGCGAGGAGAAGATCGACAGCGGGCTCGCCGCCATCCTCATGGCGGTCATGCCGCTCACCACTTTGGTTCTGGCGCATATCTTTACCAAGGATGAGAAGATCACGTGGCCTAAGGCCATCGGCGTCGTGCTCGGCTTTACGGGCCTCATCGTGTTGATTGGGCCGGCCAAACTTGCCTCGCTGGGCGAGGAAACCGTGCGCCAGCTTGCGGTGGCCGGGGCGGCCGTGTGCTACGGCATCAACGCGATCATCACCAAACAGTTTACCGGACTGCCGCCGAGAAGCCTTGCCGCCGCGGTGGTGATGACCTCCGCCCTGATGCTGATCCCGGCAACCTTCGTCTTTGATACTCCGCACACGCTGGACCCCAGCCTGCTGTCCGGCCTCGCCATTGCCGGCCTTGCGGTCTTGCACACGGTGATCGCAACGCTTCTGCTGTTTACCATTGTGCGCCGGCAGGGGGCTGCCTTCTTCTCGCAGATCAATTATCTGGTGCCGCCTTTTGGGGTGGCCTGGGGCGCGATCTTGCTGGCCGAGCGGCCCTCACCCAATGCCTATGTGGCGCTCGCCCTCATTCTCGTTGGGATTGCCATTGCCGGCCTTAAGTTCGGCCGCACTCCCAACAAGGCATCTTAAAGCACCCCGGCTTCGGCGTCTTCGACGGAGACACCCAGTTGATTGAGCCCCTCTTCCAGGTAGTCTGCCAATAGGGGAATACCCAGCAGATAGTCTTCAGTTGGGGTCACAGATTGTGCCGCGGCCTCTCTCTTGGCTTCTCCAAACTCATCGGCCTCATAGGTTCCACGCCCAATCCACGCCAACGCCACCAGGCTAGCCCGCTCGTCCACATTGCAGCCTGCGATAAAGCTCTTCAATTCCGCCTCGGTTGCATCGCCCGAGCGATCTTCAAGGATACTGTCTGAATCACTTGGATCGCCCGCCTGATCCCAGGGACTGACCTTCGCATCCACCTCCCGAGCCCGGACGATCACATGCGCAACTTTTTCAGGGGCAATATCCAGCATGTTGAAACTCCTCCTTTAACCCCCTGAACGTAGGGCACAAAGTTGGGAGCAACATTGATCTAGGACAACTGGACTGATCCATATCAAGGCCCGGCCCGGCAAAACCCACTAGAGCAGATCCATCAGCCATTGGAGAGCCAAATCATGCCGCAGACCCCTCCTGTCATCCTCACCGTCCTTGCGATCTGTTTGACCGCCCTCCTTTGGCACCCCAACGCCCAGGGCCAGGATGCTGAAGCTGGGTCCGGCGAGTTTCAAGCCTGGTGCGCACGCTGTCATGGGACCGAAGGCAAGGGAGACGGGCCCATTGCCAAGGACCTTGAGACCGCACCACCGGACCTTACGCAACTTGCGGCACAGAGTGGCGGCACCTTCCCTGCCGAACGTGTCAGAAACAGCATTGACGGGCGCAGCACCGAGGCCGGCCATGGGACACGGCAAATGCCTGTGTGGGGCAACTGGTTTGCATTTGAGGTCACTTCAGGCGGTCTTCTCAAAACCGATCAGGCCAAAAGCGAAGCTGAGATCAACGAACGCATCGACCGCATCACCGTCTATGTGGAAACCCTGCAGCGCTGATCTCACTGATAAGCGGGGGTGGCGCCAGAGCCCTCGGCGAGGGATGCCTTGAGTTCAATCAGCGCATTGTAAGCAGCTGGCGCGCCTGCAAAGAACTGAACCCAGGCCACCACTTCAACCAACTGTGCCTCAGTTAGCCCCACGCGCCGGCCCGCACCGATATGGAACCTCAGCTGAGGCGCCGCCGATCCCAGCACGGCCAGCGCAGCAACCGTTGCCAGCTGGCGAACCTGCAAGGATTGGCGCGAAGCGGCATAGACATCGCCGAAGATCCGAAACGTTAACTCAATCACATCAGGCGCCAAGGCGCCGAAAGCTGTCTTTATGGTTGAGAGCGCATCGGGATTGAGCCGGGCATAGTCCTCAATGCCAACCGCATAGCGCTCGGCGGCGCTCACTCCACTGAGCACGCGCTTATCCGAACCCTGCCCGCAGCCGGCCAGCGCATCCTCAAGGCACGCGACACAGCGGCGGGTGCGCGGATATCCCAGATAGGCCGCCATCTGGATCAGCACATCCTCAGCCAGTTCCGGCGGGCAGCCCTCTTTCAACAGGTCTGTGAGCTCTCCGGTCAAGTCCGCTGGCGCAAGGTCAAGCGCAGCCAGTCCGCCGAGCTGGACCGCAAAGCGTTCCTCAAGCGTCAACACATCGCGTCCGGCAAGATCATCTGTCAG
>JBCDIP010000237.1:0-5565 GCA_038748855.1 Pseudomonadota bacterium | reverse complement strand
GTGGACTTCTATCAGCTGTGCCGCGGAGAACATGGCGGGAGGGTAGATGATCAGGAGATCACCGTGTTCAAGAATGTGGGCGGGGCTCATCTTGACCTGATGACCGCGCTGCACATTCTGGACAAGGCGGCAGGAGACACATGAGCGAGACTTTCAAACACCTGTTCAAACCGCTGGATCTGCGCGGCAAGACCTTAAAGGCCCGCATAAATTTCGGTGCTCACACAGCCAATATGGCCGAGGCCGGCCTGCCGGGCGATCGCCACCTGGGCTACTACCTGGAGCGCGCCAAGGGCGGGGCCGGCATGATCGTGGTCGAACCGATCCCGGTGCACGAGACGGCCATCCTCACCCGGGGTAACTTCATCCATTCTGATGATGCGGTGATTCCAGCCTTCCGGCGCATCACGGATGCCTGCCACGAGCACGGCACTGTGATGATCCACCAGCTTTATCACGTGGGTCAACACGGGGATTTTGATAACTCCTTTGCCCCCAGCTGGTCGCCGTCGGGCTTACCGTCCTACCATGACAGTGATGGCAGCCACGCCATGAGCGAGGCGGAGATCCTGGAAACCATTGAGGCCTTCGCCCTGGCGGCGGAGCGGGCGCATAAGTCGGGCTTTGACGGCATTGAGATCTTTGCCGCCTACCATGCCCTGCCGGATCAATTCTGGACGCCCTGGTCAAACCGTCGCGACGACAAATGGGGCGGATCGCTGGAGAACCGGGTGCGCTTCTCCGCTGAACTCACCAAGGCCATCCGCGCCAAAACCGATGAGGATTTCATCATCGGGATGGCGGTGAGCATGCATCCGGAGGCGGCCGTGAGCCTCAGCGTAGAGGCCATGCAGGAGATTATCGCCTGGCATGATGAGCGCGGGCTGATCGACTATGTGACCTGCGGTACGGGGAGCTATTTCGACTTCACCGGCCTCATCCCCACCTTTCCGTTTCCCGACAAGCTGGGCCCGCCCTTTGCCGAGGCCCTTAAAGCCGTGGTCAAGCACGCTAAGGTGCAGGCCGAAAGCCACATCCGAACCCCTGAGAATGCGGACTATGTGATCGGCTCCGGCCAGGCGGATATGGTGTCGATTGTGCGCGGGCAGATTGCCGATCCCCACATGGTGCTGAAAGCCAGGGAAGGGCGGGTAGAAGACGTGCGCCCGTGCCTGTCCTGCAATCAAATGTGCTGGGGCCGCAGATTCCGCGATTATTGGATCTCGTGTCTGGTGAACCCCTCATCGGGCCGGGAGTTTGAATGGGGGAGCGACTTCTTCACCCCCTCAGAAGCGCCCAAGCAGGTGCTGGTGGTGGGCGGCGGCATGGCCGGGCTCGAGGCAGCCCGCGTGGCGGCCGAACGGGGGCATCGGGTGAGCCTTGTGGAAGCCTCCGATAAGCTTGGCGGTCAGTTCCGCCTCGCGGGTCTTCAGCCCCGGCGCACGCAGATTCTCGATCTGATCGACTGGTATGAACGCCAGCTTGAGAAGCTGCAGGTTCAGGCGCGCACCAACACATACATGGACGCCGATGAGATCGCCGCGTTCGGGGCCGATGAGGTGGTGTTTGCTACCGGCTCCTTGCCGGACGGGATGGCCTTCCAGCGCGCATTGCCCCAGCATGACAGCTTGCCGGGATTGGAGCACGGTAATGTGGTCTCGGTTGAGGAGGTCATGGCCCGCCAGGCGCGGCCCGGCGACCGTGTGATTGTGCTCGATGATGGCGGCAATTGGCGTGGCGGTGGCACGGCTTGGCATCTGGCGGATGCGGGCCATGAAGTGACGATCGTCACCATGGTGGCCGTGGTGGGCAAAGAGCTGGAGCGCACCTCGGCGGATGGACCGCTGCGCCGACGGCTTAAGGAAAAGGGCGTTGTGTTCAAAACCGAAAGCGCCGTCAGCCAGTGGCATGGGGATGGGGCAACGGTGGTTGACCTCTTAAGCGGTGCTGAGGAGCACATCGCCGCCGACACCCTGGTGACCGCGACCCCTAATGTGGCCAACCGGATGGTGCAGGAAGAGGTGGAGACCCAGACCATTCTTTCCCACGAAATAGGCGATTGCGTCGCCCCACGCACGGCCATTATGGCGATCTACGAGGGGCGCAAGTTGGGCCTGGAGCTCTAGGCCGGATCGATCGCTTTTGTGAAAAGGTGCCAGGTGGCGTGACCCAGAATGGGCAAGATGATGATCAACCCCAGGAACGCCGGCAGCAGAGCAATGATGGCGAGGGCCGTGACAATGATCCCCCAGCCGACCATGGGCACAGGGTTTTGAAACACAGTCTTGAAGCTGGTGATCATGGCGGAGACGAAGTCAATGTCCCGGTCCAGCAGCAGCGGCATGGCAATCACCGTTGACGAAAACAGCACAAAGGCCAAGAAGGCCCCCACCAAGGTCCCCGCAAACAGGAACCCTAGGCCTTCGCCCGTGGTGGTGGTGAGGGTCAGGAAATCTCCGATGCTGGAAAAGGTCTTGAACCCGAAGAAGAGGGCCAGAAGCAGTCTGACCTGGTAAATCCATATCCAGAAGATGAACAGGACCACGAAGGCCATCCAGCCGAGCTGGCGGTCCTTCTGGCGAACCACCACCAGCAGGATCTTGTTCCAGTTCAAGAGTTCGCCCTTTGCAAGGGTGCGGCTGACTTCATAAAGCCCAACCGCAACGAATGGGCCGACCAGCGGGAAGCCTATCGCCACAGGGATGATCATCCACGAATTGTCAAAGACGGTGAGGGCAGCCAGGATGAAAAGGCCACCCACAGCATAAAAGCCGCCGAAAAACAGGCCGAACAGAGGCGCGCGCGCAAAGTCTGCAACTCCTTTGCGGAGGGCGTCTTTCACATCGTCCAAGGTGACGGAGCGGATCTCCGGCATTTTTGGTGGCTGATAGGCCGCTTGCGCGTTTTGGTCGGTCATGGCGGTCCCCTCCCTGGTGCTTTTATAAAGTCACCAAGGGTTGTCTCACTTTCTACAATCCGCTTTGATCTAGATTAAAGACAAACGTTAGCTTTTTTCATCTGAAATGCGCTTCCGGTGGGCAGATCCGCTCTGCTAGTGTCGCGCGTCGTGTTGGGCCAAGGGTAAGGCGGATGGCTACTGTTCCTCCCGGATTTTGGGTATTTGGCGATATTTTTTCCACGCCGGAGATGCGCGCCGCGTTCAGCGAAGAGGCGTGGTTTGCCCGCATGGTGGAGGTGGAAGGCGCACTCGCCCGGGCTGAAGGGGCCGTTGGGGTTGTGCCGCAGGACGCGGCCGCGGCCATTTCTAAGGTTTGTTCCTCTTTCCACCCTGACATGGCCGCCTTGAAGACGGCGACCGAGCGGGTGGGCTATCCGGTGTTGCCTCTGGTGCGCCAGATTGCAGCTGCTTCGGGTTCATCGGGGGGCTATGTGCATTGGGGCGCCACCACCCAGGACATTATGGACACTGGTCTCGTGCTTCAGGTGCGCGAAGGGCTTGATCTGATTGAAGCTGATGTGACGCGCTTGATGAAAGCGCTGATCGCTGCTGCGCGCACCCACCGGGATGCGCCCATGGCCGGGCGCACCCATCTGCAGCACGCTTTGCCCATCACGTTCGGTCTCAAATGCGCCGGCTGGTTGGCGCCGCTTACAAGGACGTTAGAACGCCTGAGGGACTGCCGGGCCCGTGTGCTTCATCTGCAGTTTGTGGGCGCGGTGGGCACGCTCGCCTCCTTAGGCGACCAAGGCCCAGCGGTCCGCGAAGCTTTGGGGGCTGAGCTTGATCTTCATGTGCCGGCTGTGGGCTGGCATACGGCCAGGGACGGTTTGGGGGAGGCGGCCTGCGTGCTTGGTCTGCTCACCGGAGCTCTGGGGAAGATTGCAACCGACATGTTCCTTCTCATGCAATCTGAGGTGGGCGAGGTGTTTGAGCCCTATGCACCAGGCCGGGGCGGCTCGTCCACCATGCCGCAGAAGCGCAATCCGGTGGCCTCGGAATACATCATCGGCGCGCAGAGGAACGTGCAGGCGCTGGTGCCGGTCATGCTGGGGGCAGGGGCGGCAGACCATGAGCGGGGCACAGGGCCCTGGCATGCCGAGTGGACGGCCTTGCCGCAGGTCTTTCTGTTAAGCGCGGGTGCGTTGTCGTGCACGGCAGAGATTGTGGAGGGCATGGAGGTGGATACACGCCGGATGGCGGCCAACCTCCAGATGAGCCGCGGTTTGATCATGGCCGAACCGGTGATGATGGCCCTTGCCGATGCGCTAGGGCGCCAGGAAGCGCATGATGTGGTGGAAGAACACTGCCGCGCGGCGATCGAAGAGGACAAAAGCTTGGGCGAGGTGCTAAAGGCATCCGGCGCGATCACAGCGCACCTGGATCCTGTCAGGATTGACGCTTTACTGGACCCGCAAAACTACACCGGTTCGGCCGGAGCATTCACCGACGGGGCCATCGAAGATGCAGAACAGATGTTGGGAGACAAGCAGACATGACCATCGTTCAGGCCAATGGAATTGACATCTACACCCAGTGGGACGGACCTGAAGGGGCGCCGGTGCTGCTGCTCTCCAACTCCCTCGGCACGCGCCTTGAGATGTGGGATGACCAGATGGATGCGCTCACCGCCCACTTCCGGGTGCTGCGCTATGACAGCCGGGGTCATGGGCGCACCTCTGCGCCGGATCGGGACTACACGATCGATGAGCTGGGCCAGGATGCCGTGGCGCTCTTGGACGCGGTGGGTGTTGACCGGGTGTGGTATTGCGGGCTCTCCAAGGGCGGCATGGTGGGCCAGTGGCTCGGCTGCAATGCTCCTGACCGGGTGGAGAAGCTGGTGCTCTCCAACACAGCCGCTCATTTGGGTCCGCGCGATCTGTGGGACGATCGGGTGCGCATTTCCCGTGAGCAAGGTATGGAGCCATTGGTGGATGTGATCCTGCAGCGCTGGTTCACCGAAGCCTTCCGGGCCTCTTCACCGGACCGGGTGGAGAAGGTGAAGGCGCAGGTGTTGTCGACGCCCGGCCATGGCTATGGGGCCTGTTCGGCGGCGATCCGCGACATGGATCAGCGCGAGGCCATCAAGTCCATCACCACACCCACCCTTGTGATTGCCGGCGCTGAAGACCCTGCAACCACGCCGGAAGCCGGTAAGCTGATCGCCGATTCCATCACCGGCGCCAAGCTTGAGATCATTCCTGAAGCGGCACATCTGGCCAACATTGAACAGACCGAGCACTACAACAAGGTGCTGGTCTCCTTCCTTACCTCTTAACATTCTGAATCAACTGCTTCAGATTTTGAGTCAACTTCAGACACCTCAACAAAAGGACCTAACCTATGGATAATCTTGATGAAAAAGGCATGGCTGCGCGCAAAGAAGTTTTGGGCGCGGACTATGTGGATGCCTCTGTGAACAATGCCGATGAGTTCATGATGGCGTTTCAGGAGCTCACCACTAACCATTGCTGGGGCGCCTGCTGGGTGCGCGAAGGCCTCAGCAAACGTGACCGGAGCCTGATCAACGTGGCCATGCTGGCCGCTATGGGCAAAACGGACGAGCTGAAGCTCCACGTGAAGGGCGCGATCAACAACGGCCTGAC
>JBCDIP010000236.1:0-5568 GCA_038748855.1 Pseudomonadota bacterium | reverse complement strand
GGCGATCCTGGCCGGGGCCACCACACTCTTCCTGCCTAAGTGGGATCCGGCCGCGTTCATGGATCTGGCCGACCGCCACCAGATGACGGCCACCTTCATGGTGCCCACCCAGGCGAGCATGCTGTTGAACCATGACGGGTTCGACGCGGGCGCCCTGAAGACCTGGCGCAAGCTGAGCTTTGCGGGTGCCCCCATGCCCGACTGGGTGCAGGTGGAGCTCATGAAGCGCCTGCCCGATCTTGCCCTCACCCAGATCTATGGCCAGTCGGAGATGGGCGTGATCGCCGCTCTGCGCCACTGGTACCTGCCCGCCAAGCTGGGGAGCGTCGGCCGCCAGCCCTATAATGTGGACACACGCGTGGTTGACCCGGGCGGCAACGACGTGGCGCCGGGAGAGATCGGAGAAATCGTCACCAAGGGCGACAACGTGATGCTGGAGTATTACGGCGAGCCCGAACAGACCAAGGCCTTCTTCAAGCTGGGCGATGGCTGGGGCTGGTCGGGCGACGTGGGCACTATTGACGAAGAGGGCTTCATCACACTCATTGACCGCTCCAAGGACATGATCATCTCCGGCGGTGAGAACATCTACCCCAAGGAGATCGAAGAGGTGATCTACGAGCTTGCCCCCGTGGCCGAGTGCGCGGTGTTCGGCATCCCTCACGACAAGTGGGGCGAGGTGCCGGCGGCCTACGTCATGGTGAAGCCCGGCGAAACGCTGAGCGATGATGAAATCATCCAACATTGCGAGCAGAAGCTGGCACCTTTCAAGCGACCGCATCTGGTGTCGTTCGTGGACGACTTTCCCAGAACACCCATTGGTAAGATCCAGAAGAACATCCTGAAGGAGGCATTCTGGAGCGAGCGCGAGAAGAAGATCTGAACTCAAGAGGCACCGGACCCCATGACCAACCTCCTTCCCCGTCGCGACACGCCCCTAGACGATGTGTTGGCTCAACTCAGCGTGGCAGCGCAGCAGCCTTTTGAAACCGCAAACCCGATCCCGCCAGCCGTCAATCACTCAGAGGCGTTCTTTGAACATGAGCGCCGGCAGGTCTTCATGCGCGAGTGGATCTGCACAGGCAGGGCTGATGAGTTGCCGGGCCCAGGCGACTACATGACCCACCAGATTGCCGATGTGCCGCTCCTGATCGTGCGCCAGGACGATGGAGCCTTGCGTGCCTTCATCAACGCCTGCGCCCATCGGTTTGCGCAAGTGGTGGCCGACGGCAATGGCACGGCCCGCAAGTTCACCTGCCCCTATCACGCCTGGACCTACGCACCCGACGGCCGCCTGGTGCGCGCGCCCTATATGGAGATGAAGCCGGATTTCGACGTGAAGGACCACAGGCTGAAACAGGTTCCCTTGGAGGTTTGGGAGGGCTTCATCTACGTGACGCTAAACCCGGAACCTCCTCTCACCGTCGCTGAGCGCACCAAGGCCCTGCGCGATGAGGTGGTCGGGCGGTATGACATGGCCTGCTACAAAACGGTGATCCGCGAGACCATGACCTGGAACGCCAACTGGAAAAACTTGATCGAGAATTTCACCGAGAGCTACCACGTGCCGATTGCGCACGGGCAAACCTTCGCCCAGCACAACAAGCCCTTGGACGATTACGTTTGCGGGGACGATTACCCTTACTTCGGCTACCACAGGGCACCTCAGGCGGCAGAAGACGGCCTGGGCGCCGCGCACCCCGGCAATGACCGGCTGAAAGATGAATGGCGGCGCATGATGGTGGATTTCTGCGTCTTCCCTTGTCATCTGGTGACGTTGATGCCGGACTATGTGTGGTGGATCTCCGTTCAGCCCGAGGGCATCAGCCAGATGCGGGCCACCTGGGGCGCTGCTGTGCCGCCGGAGGTTTTGGCGGACATCCCTGATGGGGGTTATGAGCCGTGGGTTGAGGAGTTCAAGACCTATTTGGACGTGGCGAACGATGAAGACAAAGGCCTGGTGGAGGCCCTCCACCGGGGCTCTACCTCGCCGATCCTGCCGGAGGGAACCTTGCACCCGATTGAGCGTAACCTCTGGCAGTTCACCAAGTATCTGGCGGCGACGTGTGCGGCTTAGGCAAATGGCGCTCAAGCTCCCTGCGCCCTTGCGAACGCGAGGGCCCATAGCTCACACCTCTCCCTTGGCTCAGAAGGTCCCCGCTTTCGCAGGGACGCGGGAGTTTTGTCTTGCCCCTCTAAACCTTCTCCCTACCCCTGAAACCGGCGGCGATACTCCAGCGGGCTCACCCCAAGGCTCTTGCGGAAATGATACCTCAAAGCCTCCGCCGTGCTCATCCCCACCTCATCGCTGATCACTTCAACACTCAGGTCCGTCGTCTCCAGCAGTGTGCACGACCGGGCCACCCGCTCGTGGGTCAGCCACTGCATGGCGGGCACGCCGGTCAGCCCCAGGAAGCGCCGCTGAAAGGTGCGCGGCGACATGCCCGCCTGGCGCGCCATGGTGGCAATCTTGTGAGGTTCGGCCAAGCGCTCGCGCACCTCGTCCATCATCACAGACAAACGATGCTGCCCACCGCTCTTTGGCATGGGCTGCTCGATGAACTGCGCCTGCCCACCCTGCCGATGCGCATGCATCACCAAGCGGCGGGCCACTGAATTGGCCACCTTGGATCCGTAGTCAGCGCGCACGATGTGCAAACAGGCATCGATCCCCGCCGAAGATCCCGCCGAGGTGATGACCGGCCCGTCTTCCACATAAAGCCGGTCGGGGTCGACGGTGAGATCAGGAAACCGCGTGGCCAACGCCTCCGCATAGCGCCAATGTGTGGTCACCTGCCGCCCGCCCAGCACACCGGCCGCCGCCAGCACGAAGACGCCTGAGCAGATCGACAAGAGCCGCGCACCCCGGCCGTGAGCATCTTTGATCTCGGCAATCATTGCATCAGGAACATCGGCGTCTTGACCGCGCCAGCCCGGCACCACCACGATATCGGCCTGGGCGAGTTCAGCCCTCTTGCCCGTCGCCTGCACCTCAAGCCCACCGGCCGCCTGGATCGGCCCGGGCTCTAACGCCACAGAGGAAAATCGATAGAGATCTCCGCCCAATTCAGGCCGGGGCAAACCGAACACCTCAGAGACAATCCCAAACTCAAAGGTACATAGGCCATCGTAGACCAGGGCCACGACCTTGGGTGGTTTTGTCATTTTTTCCCGCACATTCGGCATACCCATCAGTGGCATAATTTCTATCAACAATCAAATAATGCCACAACACTCACCCAGGAGAAAACCGATGAGCCCTACAGATGACCTTTTCGCAGCCGTCCAGACCTACTTCGATGCCCTTTACGAGTGCGACACCCAGAAGCTGAACGCCGTGTTCCATCCCGCCTCCAGCCTGTTCGATGGTGACGAGGGCAAGATCTTCGTGGAACCCATTGAGAGCTTCAGCGATGATGTGGGCGGGCGCATCTCGCCGGCCAGCAAGAGCCAGGCGCGCGAAGATGAGATCTTGATGGTGGACTGGCTTTCCCCCTTAAGCGCCGTGGTGAAAATCAGACTGCGCGCCCATCAGAATGTGTTTGTGGATCATTTGGGCTTTGTGAAGGGACCGGAAGGTTGGAAGATTGTCTCCAAGATCTGGCATCTGGAGCGGCTGCATGAAGAAGCATGAGCGATCATGAAGCCGTCACAGGTCCTTTGCATACTTGTCGCAAGACCCGCGCATAACGGGCCGGCTTCAGATTTGGGAGATCGTCATGAAGACAACGCTTGTGCTTTCCGCCGTGGCGGCCGCTGCCGCCCCTGCCCTTGCGGCCGCTGACACGGTGCAACTGGGCCCAAGACCCTATTACCTTATCGACCGGATGGCCGATGGTGAGCTAAAGAGCAAGCTTGCGGCGTGCGCCAAGGGCCCGTTCACGCACACGGACTTCTCCATAGGCCACCGCGGCGCGCCCATGCAGTTTCCCGAGCACACGGTGGAATCCTACACCGCTGCTTCGCGCATGGGGGCCGGCATTCTGGAATGCGACGTCACCTTCACCGCCGACAAGGAGCTGGTCTGCCGCCATGCCCAGAACGACCTGCACACCACCACCAACATCCTCGCCACCGAACTTGCGAGCACCTGCGTAAAGCCCTTCTCGCCTGCCAGTGGCGACACAGACGCGGTTGCCGAGTGCCGCACCAGCGAGCTCACCTTGGCCCAGTTCAGAACCCTGCAAGGCAAGATGGACGCGGCCAACAAGAAGGCCACCACCGTTGAAAGTTATATGGACGGCACGGCCGGCTGGCGCACGGACCTTTATGCGGCGGAGAATGGCACGCTGATGACCCACGCTGAATCCATCGCGCTGTTCAGGTCTCTCGGCGCCAAGTTCACGCCCGAGTTGAAATCGCCTTCTGTCACCATGCCATTTGATGGCTTCTCCCAGGAGGACTATGCGCAGAAGCTAATCGATGAATATAAGGCGGCCGGCATCCCGGCCTCTGATGTGTGGCCGCAGTCGTTCAATCTGGACGATGTGCTCTACTGGATCAAAGCCGAGCCGGAGTTCGGCAAGCAGGCCGTGTTCCTTGATAACAATTACAGCGACCCGGCGTTCGACCCCATGAAGCCGGAGACCTGGCGCCACAAGATGGAGGATCTGAAGGCCAAGGGCGTGAACTATCTCGCCCCGCCCATGTGGGTTCTGGTGACGGCCAAGGATGGCAAGATCGTTCCGTCGGTCTATGCGCAGAGAGCCAAGGCGGCCGGATTAAACCTCATCACCTGGACCTTGGAGCGCTCCGGGCCGCTGACCACTGGCGGCGGCTGGTACTATCAAACGATAAAGGATCTCACCAAGAGCGACGGGGTGATGTTCGAACTGCTGCACGTGCTGGCTGAGGACGTGGGCGTGGTCGGCGTCTTCAGCGATTGGCCGGCGACGGTGAGCTATTATGCAAGCTGCATGAAGCTGAAGTGAGGTGTGCTAGTGACTCGAACGCGGCTCGTTGCGCGTCCTTGCGAAAGCGAGGACCTTCTTAGCCAAGAAAACTGACCGAGCTATGGGCCCCCGCTTTCGCAGGGGCGCGATGGGCAAGATTTCCGGACGATCAATCAACAATTCCGTCTGATCAAGCATACATAAACCGGCGCAGCGGACGCATGTTGTGGGCCTCAACGCAACCAAAAAGGACCCATCCCATGCCCCTCAGATTTGTCACCCGCTCAATCCACGCCTATCTCGACTACCCAGTGGCGCTCTCGCTCATGGCCGCGCCCTTCCTGCTGGGCCTTGGCGCCTCTCACCCGCTGGCCTTCTGGCTCGCGGTGGTCACGGGCGCAGCGGCGTTCGTGCTCACGGTCTTCACAGACCATCACCTTGGCCTCGTCCGCGTGCTACCTTATTCGCTTCACCTGGCGGTCGACCTTGCCGTCGGCCTCGTGTTCGTGGCCACGCCGTTCATCCTCGGGTTCAAAGGGATCGATGCCTGGTACTACTTGCTGAACGGCGCCGCCGTGCTCACGGTGGTCAGCCTGCACAAGCCGGAAGCCGCCCAAGTGCCGGCGGGCACGTAACCATTAACTGGAAGATCATTCCCAAAAGAAGAGCCCGGGCC
>JBCDIP010000235.1:0-5572 GCA_038748855.1 Pseudomonadota bacterium | reverse complement strand
CGACGACATTGGGCTCGACCTTAGAGAGCTTGTCGCCGTCATCCGCCGCCGCGCCACGCTGATTGCCTCCGTCACTCTTCTTGTGGGCCTGATCGGCCTCATCTACGCCATGCAGCTGGTGCCGGTGTACACCGCCACCGCCTCGGTTTTGGTCGATCCGCGGCGCACGAGCGTGGTGGACACAAAATCGGTGGTCTCTTCCATCGGCAAGGATTCCTCAGCCATCGACAGCGAAGTGGAACTCATCAGATCCACCTCCGTTGCCTTACGTGTGGTGGAGAAGCTGGAGCTTCATAAGGCCGACCGGTTTATCCTCGATCGCCACCCAACGCTTTCCGAACAGCTCATCCAATGGGCGCGCTCAGTGCTCTCCCGCGCGCCAGTAAGAAAGCAGATCGGCGGACGCGACGCTCTTTTGGCAAGCGATAAGGAACGCCTGGCCCTCAAGCTGAAGGAAGGCATCACCGTTGCCCGCAAGGAATGGACTTATGTGATCGACGTGAGCTACACGGACGAAGATCCGGTGTTCGCCGCCCAGATTGCCAACGCCTTCGCCGGCGAGTACCTGGTGGACCAACTGGAGGCCAAGTACGACGCCACCAGCCGGGCCAATGCCTGGCTGTTTGAGCGCTTAGAAGAGCTGCGCACCAAGGTGCGGGCCTCCGAGCGCGCGGTGGAGAGCTTCAAGACCGAAAACGGTATCGTGGCCGCCAAAGGCACCGATCTGAATGAGCAGCAAATTGCCAAGCTGAGCGAACAGCTCATTCTGGTGCGTGCGGAGACGGCGCAGAAAAGGGCGAAATATCAATCCCTTCTGGCGGTCATCAAGAAGGGTGGTGAAACCACATCCTTCGCAGACCGGCTGCAGTCTCAGGTGATCGGCACCCTGCGCACCAAGGCCACAGAGTTGCGCCGGGTCCTGGCGGACCTGCGCGCCAAATATGGCAGCCGTCATCCGCGCGTCCAGAGCACCCGGGCACAGTTGGCAGATGTAAACGCTCAGATCAACGTTGAGGCCAAACGCATCCTCACCACCGCCACCAATGATTATCAGATTGCGCTCAGCCGCGAACGCTCCATCGAAAAGAGCTTGAACCTTCTGAAGGGTAAGAAGACCGGCAATAATCAGGCGAACATTCGCCTGCGCGAGCTGGAGCGCGAAGCTGAAGCGGATCGTCAGCTGTTCAATGCCTTCCTCACCCGCTTTAAGGAAGTCTCCCAGCAGCAGAGCCTGCAGACCGCAGAATCCAGAGTAATCGAAAAAGCCAGCGCCCCTACCAATCCAAGCGCGCCGGTGAAACGCTCAATCGCAGGCTTCTCGCTGATCTTAGGCCTTGGCCTTGGCTGCGCCCTCGCCTTCCTTTTGGAGAAGCTGGATAACGGCTTCCGCTCTCCCCACGATGTGGAGAAGATGCTCGGCATCCAAGTGCTGGCCTCCGTGCCCCATGCTGATGCGGGCGCTCCGGCCGGCTGGCTGTCGCGCCACTTTGGTGCGGTGTTTGATCGGTTGCCCCGGCTGTTCGGAACCGGTCGCCACCAATCTCTTGCCAAGCGCAGCGCTCTGGCTCGCCTCGTGTTGGACAAGCCGCTGTCCGCCTTCGCTGAAGCCATCCGCTCGCTTCGGATGGAAGTGCGCTATCTGACCGCTGATGATCAGCTGAACGTGATTGCGGTGACGTCGGCCCTGCCCGGCGAAGGCAAATCGACACTCGCCAGCAACATGGCCCAACAAGCCGCCGCTGCGGGCAAGAAGGTGTTGCTGATCGACATGGATCTGCGGCGCCCCATGCTGACCCCGCTCTATGCGCCCACCGCCAAACAGGGGGTCGTGGAGCTCATCAGTGGAACAGCTGAGCCATCAGAAGTGTTCGTCTTTGATCCGGACACCGGCTTACATTTCGTGCCGGCCATCCGCTCTCTCTCTGCCGCTCAAGCCGCCGAAATCCTGACGTCCGAGCAGACCAAAGTGATGCTCGACTGGGCCCGGGAAGAGTTTGATTTGGTGTTCGTCGATACTGCGCCTCTGGTGCCGGTCACCGATGGGCGCGCCGTTTCTGCCCATGTGGATGCGGTTGCCCTGGTGGTGCGCTGGGAGAAGACGGACCGGGCCGCCGTTCAGGCCGCCCTGCAACGCACGCCCGGCCTGGAAGACAAGCTCGCCGGCATCATCCTCAACAATGTGGTTGAAGAAGAAGCGCGCTATTACGAATACTACAGCATCGGCCACAAAGCTGCCCGTTCATGCTGAGCGCCCACCTCACGTCTGCCCAAAGCCGCCTTGGCCGCTTGCGCGGGCCGTTGAGGACGATCTCTCAGGACTTTGTGTTCGCCGCCTTGTCGCAAGTTCTCGGTCGGGGCTCGCTGATCCTTGCGAGCATTCTGGTCGCCAACTTCATGACGGTGGAGAGTTTTTCCACCTTCACCTATTTCAACCTGACCCTGGCGATGATCGCCACTTTCTCCACTTTGGGCCTCAGCGTTGCCGCATCGCGGATCTTTGCTGAAAGCACGGTGTCGCTGGATGAGGAGAAGCGCAGCGAAGCGCGCTGCGTGCTTGCGCTGGCGTTTGGCTCAGCGTTCGTGATGGTGGCGGTGCTTCACATGGCGCCAGATGCTTGGTTGTTGGCCGGGACCGGGCTCAGCCGGCCTGTCTTCTATGCCAGCGTCCTGGCCATCACCATGAACACGGTGCTCATGGGCGCTGTGTCCGGGCGTGGCGACTTCCGCCTGTTGGCGGTTGCCGGCGGTGCGGGCCTGGCTGTGCTGCTGGTCGCGGTTGCCGCCGCGGTTCAGTTTGCATCGGTGGGCCTTGCTCTTTGGGGCGTGCTGGCGTCCATGGGCTTGCAAATCGCACTCTATTGGAGCCGCCTTCTGCCCATGTTGCGCGGCTCCGCATCCGGCTCTGTTTCCAGAGCGCTTGCGGGCAAAGTTTTGAGCATTGCAGGGCCTATGTTTGTCACCAGCCTGCTGATCGCCACGGTGTTCTGGGCGCTCGGGCGCAGCCTGCTCGGCGCGGAGAACGGTACGGCAGAGTTCTCCAAATATGCCGTGGGCCTGCAATGGTTCTCATTCATTCTGCTGGTTCCGTCCATCACAACGCGGGTCTTCTTTCCGCGCATCGTCCGGGCCACCGTGAACGACAGCGCCCACCGCCGCCATCTTGTGCTCGCCAATGCCGGAGCAAACTTTCTGGTGGCAGCCATCATTGGTATGGGCGCACTGATCTTCGATGAAGCTCTCCTCGCGCTTTATGGCAATGCCGGTGTAACCGATGCGGAGGTGTTTCGCCTCTTCGTCCTGGCCGCCGTGTCCGCGTCGCCTGTGAACGGCTTGAGCAATGCCATCATCGCCTGTGACCCTGGACCGCGCCGATGGCTGTTGCTGCAGGTGGGGTGGGCTTTGATTGTCCTTTTCAGCGCACAATATGTCGGCCTGTCGGAAGGCGCCTCGGCGCCCGCGATCGGTTTCTTGACTGGATATCTAGCCCTCATTCCAGCGAGCGTGCTGGTGCTCTGGCGGATGAAGCTCTTGTGAGGGGGTGATGCAATGACCTCTGCACAAGCAACCCTGAGCACAGGCCGCGTGGCCCAGCCGGCCTTAAAGCCACTGGGCTCACGCGAAATCCTGCGCTGGGCGAAGCATCATGCGCTCAGAAGCGGAATTTGGTTTCCCGTTCTGGTGATCGCGCTCCGGTTTGCCGGCGCACCCGGTGCTTATGCCGCGTTCAGCCTGTTGATCCTCTATGCCCTGCGCGGGCCCAGTCAGGGCATCAAAGCGCTGTTTTTATCTTGGTTTCTCAGTCACCTGAGCCCAGGGTTGGTGGTCACGCCCTCTGGCGTGGAGATCCTGCGTATCCTCTGCCTCTTAGCGGCTCTCACAAGCGCGGTTCTGGCCAGCTTCAAGTCCCAGAATACGCTCCTCATGGGGCGCACTGTCTCCGCCTTCGTTCTGTTTGGAGCCTTCTGTCTGGTGCACTCCGCGCTGGTGAGTTACGCGCCCGATGTGTCCGTCTTGAAGTCTGTCTCCTTCCTGGTCATGACGCTGGCTCTCTCCATCTCTTGGTTCTCCAGGCGGGTGGATGTGGAACGGCTGCAGGGCTGGGTCTTCTTCTGGCTCGCCGCCATCGCCATCGCCAGCGCACCGTTCTTGCTTCTGCCGCTCGGCTATTTGACCAATGGCCACGGGTTCCAGGGCATCCTCAACCAGCCCCAGGCATTCGGCATGACTATGGCGCTCACCGGCGCGTGGATTGGCGGGCGCATGCTGAGACTGAGGGCCCTCAGCGCCATAGACATTGCCCTGGCGGCGCTTGTGATCTTGATGTTGTTCTTAAGCGAATCCCGCGGCGCCATGTTGGCGGCTTCCGGCGGGCTTGTGCTGAGCTACCTCCTGGCCCGGTCTTTAAACCTTCGCACCATCCGGACCGCCTTCAAGAACCTCCGGCACAAACGGGTCTTCTTGTTGATCGTCTGCTCCCTCTTCACCGGATTGCTGTTCTTCGACAAGGTCTCCGGCATGATTGAGCGCACCATCTCAAAGCGCTCTGACAATCAAACCATCTCTTCAGCCTTCGATGCGTCCCGGGGTGCGCTGATCTCCAGGTCGCTGCAGAATTTCTACGCCAACCCCGTGCTCGGCATCGGGTTCGGTGTGGCCTCCAACCCGGCTGATCTGAAGGTGAAGCGAGAGCCTGTGTTCGGTTTGCCCGTGGCTGCCTCCGTTGAAAAGGGGAACATGTACTCCGCCATTCTGGAAGAGATCGGCTTTGCCGGGTTTCTGATGTTTGCCGCGGTTTTGCTGGTGCTGCTGAACTCCATTTGCCGCAGCGGGCAGCTTGAGATGGTGTGGCTGTTTTTTGCCGCCCTACTGGTCAATCTGGGCGAGGCGGTTCTGTTTTCCCCCAACGGGATTGGCCTCTTGGTGTGGATCGTCCTGCTCATGGCCACCTCGGCCCGCTCAGCAAAAAGTGTGGTGGCCAAATGACCCAGATCGTGTTCTGGCAATCCATGATCAGCCCGCACCAAGCCGGTCTTGTCCAGGCGCTTGCGTCCAAACCGGGCATGGACGTGCATTATGTTGCGGCCGAAACCATTGAACCGCAGCGCGCCGCTATGGGATGGGCTCGACCAGATCTTGGGCAAGCCCGCCTGCACCTGGCGCGGACCAAGGCTGAGATCACCGCGCTGGCGGGCAGTTTCTCGACGGATGCGTTACATCTGTGCCAGGGGTTCCGCGGCAACGGCGTTATCGCCAATGCCCTGCCCGCGCTCGCCCACCACGGTGCGCGCATCGGCGTGATGATGGAGGCTGTCGACCAGCGAGGCGGAAAGGCCTGGCTGAAGCAGCTTGTCTACAGGCACCAGGTCCAGCGCTATCGCGACGCCGTCACCTTCTGCCTGGCTATTGGGCGGAACACGAAGCTGTTCTTGGAACAGTGCGGTTTTCCGAGCGGGCGGATCTATCCGTTCAGTTACTTTCTCACACCTCAGCCACCGACTTCGCCAGCTGCCGGCCACGAAAGGCGCCTCATCTATGTGGGCAAGCTGGTTCAGCTGAAGCGGGTGGATCTGCT
>JBCDIP010000234.1:0-5580 GCA_038748855.1 Pseudomonadota bacterium | reverse complement strand
TGGCATCGTAGGTCTCTTCAGACACATCCAGGATCAGATCAGCTTCGTTGCGCTTGGGGCACGCCGAATGCACCAGCATGTCGGGCACCCGGCCCTCCAGTGCGGCCCAGAGGTCTTTCCATCCGTCCGGCGCGGAAAGGTCTGCCACCACAGACTGGCAGGTGCCGCCCTCCCCCTTGATCTCCGCTTCCAGCGCCTGCAGCGCATCGTCATTAATGTCGCTGACGATCAGCTCAGCCCCCTCGCCTGCCAGAGCTGAAGCGATGCCGCGCCCAATGTTTGAGGCAGCCCCGGTGACAAGAGCAAGTTCGCCTGTGAACATGCGCCTAGAAGCCCACCTGGTCGCCGCCTTTCAGGTGCAGGATCTCGCGGGCCTCATCAGGCGTTGCGATTTCCAGACCCTGGCCCTCCAGGATCTGGCGCACCATGCGCACCTGAACCGCATTGTTCTCCGCCAGCTTGCCTTTGCCGGCCCACAGCGAATCCTCAAGCCCCACGCGCACATTGCCGCCCATGGAGGCGGCGATGGAAGCGACACGCATCTGATGGCGCCCGGCCCCCAGAACCGACCAGCGGTAATCATCGCCGAACAATCGGTCGGCGGTGCGCTTCATCATCATCACGTCTTCTGCATGGTTGCCGATGCCCCCCAGAATGCCGAACACGGACTGCACAAAGAAAGGCGGCTTGATGAGCCCGCGATCTGCCATGTGCGCGAGCGTATAGAGGTGGCCGATATCATAGCACTCCACCTCAAACCGGGTGTTGTTGTTGGCGCACTCGGTGAGAATGTACTCAATGTCGGCAAAGGTGTTGCGGAAGAAGCCGGAGCGCGAGCCTTCCAGATATTTCGGCTCCCAGTCATGCTTGAACTCTTTGTAGCGGTCCAGCATGGGAAAGAGCCCGAAGTTCATGGTGCCCATATTGAGGGAGGCCACCTCTGGCTTGAAGCTAATGGCCGGCTTGGCACGTTCTTCCACCGTCATGGTCATGGCCCCGCCGGTGGTGAGGTTCAGCACGCAGTTGGATGCCTGCTTGATGACCCCCAGAATGGGCTGGTACGCCTCCAAGCTCTGGTCCGGCGCGCCGGTTTCCGGATCGCGCGCGTGGAGGTGAATAATCGCAGCCCCCGCCTCGGCCGCACCGATGGCATTGTCTGCAATCTCTGAGGCCGTGATCGGCAGATGCGGCGACATGGTCGGCGTATGGATCGACCCCGTGACCGCGCAGGTGATAATCACCTTGTTGCTCGTACTCATGACCTCAGTCCTCCTTGCTTTTAGTCTTTCTTATAGCGTGGGCCATCGCGCAAATGGGCGGCCAGCCCGGCGAGGCGGCTGTCGCGCCACACGGTTTTGTCCGCCACCTGATCAGCCGTTGGAGCCGAGCCCCAACTGTCTGCAACGCGCTGACAGTTGGCCTTATCCCAGATCTCCTCGGTCACCGGTTCGCTGGACAGACTGAACAGGGTTTCGCCATAGCGTTCGCAATAATCCATGATACCGCCCGGTGCATTGAGCTCAATGGTCTCCACCGGGCCCATGAACGACCAGCGGCGGCCGAGCCCGTCCTTGATCGTCTTGTCCAGATCCTCAGCCGTCACATAGCCCTGGCCTACAAGGCGGAAGGCTTCGGCCAACAGCACTGCTTGCATGCGGTTGAGGATGAAACCGTCCACTTCCTTTTTCACCTCAATGGTGGTCTGGCCCACGCTGTCGTAAATCTCCCGGGCCCGGGCCACTGCTTGCGCGTCCGTCCAGGGCGCTCCGCAGAGTTCCACAATGGGCACCACATGGGGCGGGTTCACTGGATGGGCGATAAGGCACCTGCCCCGGCCCGCGAGGTCTTCGGTAAAGCGCGAGGCCACGATGGCCGAAGACGATGACGCAAGGATCGTGTCCGCCGCCGCCACTGCATCCAGCTGGGCGAACAGATCCTTCTTCACCTCAACCCGCTCCGGCCCGCTCTCCTGGATCAGGCTGGCCCCTTCCGTGATCGCGGCGAGCGATGATCCGGTGCGCACATTGGCCGCCTTTCCCGGCGCATCGTCCACAAGGCCGTGGCGTGCGAGATCTTCCAGACTGTCGGCGATCAGCTGCGGCGCCTGGGCGAGCGCATCTTGGTTGGCGTCCCACAGCACCACATCCCAATCTGCCCGGGCAAACACATTTGCCCAGGCCCGGCCAATAAGACCCACGCCCAAGATTCCAACTGTCGGCACGCTACGTACTCCTTACTGAATGTGGGATGGTCATTTGCCGTCTTTGTTCTGCCCGAACACCTGAGCCAACACCAACAGACTGGAAGAGACAAGAACCATGATGGTGGAGATCGACGCGATGGTGGGATCGATCTGGTCTCGAAGGGTGATGAACATGCCGCGGGTCAGCGTGGCATTGTCGCCACCGGAAACGAACAGGGCGATGATCACTTCATCAAAGCTGGTCAGAAAGCTCAGCAGAGCGGCGGTGATCACAGAAAAGCGGATCTGCGGCAGCGTCACCACCATGAACGCGCGAAGACGAGACGCCCCAAGACTGCGGGCCACCATCTCCTGGTTCATGTCATAGCTTTTGAGCGCCGAACTCACCACGATCAAGACCAACGGGATGGCCAGCATGGAATGGGCCAGCACCAGGCCGGTCATCGAATGCACCAGCTTCATCTTGGCGTAGACGTAGAACACCCCAATGGCGATCAGCACCACCGGCACCATCATGGGCGAAATCAGCAGCAGGAAAACCAGATGGGCAAAGCGGAAACTGGAGACGAACAGACCATAGGCCGCCATCACGCCAAGCGGTGTCGCCACCAGCATGGTGAGGAACGCGGCAATGACCGATGTGCGCGTGGCCGACATCCACTCATAGGAGTTGAAATAATGGTCATACCAACGCGTGGACCAGGTGCGCGGCGGAAACTCCAGATACTGGCTTTCCGAAAACGACATGGGGATCACGATGATCGTGGGCGCCACCAGGAAGATCATCACCAGACCGGCCACCACATAGAGCCAAAGGCGGCTGCCATGGGTGATCTGGGTTTCAGAGGCGGCTTTGGAGAACCAGCTCATAACCTAGTGCCCTCCCTTACCGCCGCCCAGGATCCGGTCGAGATTCAACAGCTTTGACGCGGCAAACAAGCAGCCCAAAGTCATAATCAGAAGCACCACGCCGAGCGCACTGGCTGCGCCCCAGTTGAAGAAGAGCTCAATAGTGTCGGTGATGCTCATGGCCACCATGATCACCCGTCCGCCACCCAGCACCGCTGGCGTCACGAAGAAGCCGAGACACAAGACAAAGACGATCAATGCCCCGGCAAAAAGCCCCGGCAGGGAGAGCGGGAAGAACACCTTCCAGAACGCCTTGATCGGAGAAGCCCCGAGATTGGCCGCGGCCTTCACATAGTCCGTATCAATCGCCTTCATGGAGGCATAAACCGGTAGCACGAGGAACGGCAGCATAATGTGCACCATGCCGATCAGTGTGCCGTTGAGGTTGTGCACGATCTTAATGGGCTCATCCCAAAGCCCAAGCTCAATGGCCCAGGTGTTCACCAGACCCTTGCGCTGCAGCAGCACCAGCCAAGCATAGGTGCGCACCAGAAGCGAGGTCCAGAACGGCAGCAGCACGGTGATCATACACAAAGCCGCTGCGCGCCTCGGCAACTGAGCAAGGAAGTACGCCAGTGGATACCCAATGGCCACGCAGATCACGGTGGTTAGAACACTCACTTGAAACGTGGTGTAGAAGATCCGCGCATAGGCCTTGCTGGCGGTTAGCCGGTGATAATGCTCCAGCGAGAAGGTGCCCTCATCGGACAGGAACGACAGGTAAAACAACCAGATCACCGGCAGAACCATGGTGACCGTGACCAAGAGCAGCGCTGGAGAGCACAGGCCCAACAGCTGCATCCGCTCCTTCGCCGCATCTGCCTTCAGCCCAGCCGCATTGGGCGCTTCGTCCGCTTGCGCCGCTACGGGCGCTTGAAGACTCTCGGCTACGCTCATGCTGGCATGTCTCCCGTATCGGGGATCAGGACTGTATCGTCTTTGTGCAGCCCCAGGCTGACCGATTCACCGACCTCCGGAACGATTGCCATAGCATCTTTCTGGGTGGCGCCACGCACGGCCACCTGGGTGCCGTCGCTCAAGTTCGCGTACATCAGGAAGCTCTCGCCCTGAAACACCAGCTCGCTCACGGTGCCCTTGAACACGTTCACATCCTTCGGCTTGCGGCCTGACACGAACGACAATCGCTCCGGCCGCATCATCAGGTTGTACTTCGTGGCCCCATCGGGCTTCATCGCCGTCTGCAAGGTGGCACCATCGTAGCTCACCTTTCCGCCGGCAACCGCCACCGGCACGAACGTGGATTCACCGATAAAATCGGCAACAAACGTGTTGGCGGGAAAATCGTAAATGGTGCGCGGCTCATCCAGCTGCATGAGCTTACCGTGGTTGATCACCGCAATGCGGTCCGACATGGTCAGCGCCTCGCGCTGGTCGTGGGTCACGTATACCGTGGTCATCCCCAGCTTGTCGTGCAGGTGGCGCAGCTCAATCTGCATATGCTCGCGCAGTTTTTTGTCGAGCGCCGACAGCGGCTCGTCCATCAGCAGAATACGCGGCTCAAAGACGATCGCCCTGGCCAGCGCAACGCGCTGCTTCTGGCCGCCGGACAACTGATCAATGCCGCGCTCGCCATAGCCGCCAAGCTGCACCGTCTCCAGCGCTCCCTCGACCCGCTCGGCAAGTTCCGCGGCCGGCACATTGCGCAGCTTCAAGGGGAAGCCCACATTGGCCGCAACATTCATATGGGGGAACAGGGCATAGTTCTGAAACACCATGCCCACATCGCGCTTATGGGGCGGGGTGCGGATCACTTCGCGGTCGCCGAACCTAAGGCTCCCATGATCAGGCCGTGTGAAGCCGGCAAGCACCATCAAGAGTGTGGTCTTGCCAGACCCCGATGGTCCAAGCAGCGTCAGAAATTCCCCTTGCTTCACATCCAGCGACACATCATCCAGCGCAAACACCTTGCCGTAGGTCTTCGTCACATTTGAGATGAAGATCGGAAGCGCTTCTTCGCGCGCCTGGTTGTTACTCACGTGAGCCCACCCCTTGGTTCCCCGACGAAACTGGCGGCACCCTCAAAACGGATGCCGCCATATTAGTACTTAAGAGCGCGGGACCTATTCGGTCAGCATCTCCTGATACTTCTCAGAAGCAACCTTTTCCCACTTCGCATACCAGGTGTTGTCCACAACCAGCTGGGTTTCCGCATTGTGTGGGTGAGAGGGAAGGGTTTTGGCCACCGCATCATCAATCACACCCATTTCATAAGCGCGCTTATCAGTTGGGCCGTAGGTGATGTATTGCGGCATGGCGGCCTGGTACTCAGGCTTGGAGGCTTCTGCCAGGAACTTCATGGCCAATTCCTTGTTCGGGGCCCCTTTGGGGATGCCGAAGCAGTCATAGTCCAGAAGCGCGCCATTGTAGTTGTAATTCGCTTTGGCGCCGTCCTTGATGGCCACGTCAAACCGGCCGTTCCAGCCCGTGGTCATATCCACTTCTCCGTC
>JBCDIP010000233.1:0-5581 GCA_038748855.1 Pseudomonadota bacterium | reverse complement strand
GGCAACGGTCTCACACGAGCTGCGCACGCCGCTCAATGCTGTCATCGGCTTCTCTGAGATCATGAAAGAAGAGATGCTCGGCACCCATGACGTGGACAGCTACAAAGAATATTCCGGCGACATCCACGCTGCAGGCACCTACCTTCTGGGCCTGATCAACGAGATCCTGGACCACACCAAGCTGGAAGCCAACAAGTACCACCTGCACCTGGAACCGGTGGAGATCGCCAAGATCGCCAAGGAATGCATCGATCTGGTTCAGCTGCAGGCGGACAATGGCAATCTGACCTTGAAACTGATCGCGCAGCCGCGCCTGCCGAAGATGATGGCCGATGAACGGGCGCTGAAACAGATCTGTCTCAACCTGCTCTCCAACGCCATCAAGTTCACGCCCGAAGGCGGCCGCGTCACGCTGACCATAGCCATGACCCGGGTGGGGACGTTGCAGCTGTCGGTGCGGGACACGGGGATCGGTATCGCAGAAGAGGAAATTCCCGAGGTGTTGACCTCATTCGGTCAGAGCACCAAGTCTTTCGACATGGCCAAGGAAGGCGTGGGCCTGGGCCTGCCCATCGTGGATGGTCTGGTGCGCCTTCACGGCGGGCTCATGGAGATCCGCTCCAAGGTGGATGCAGGCACCGAAGTTGTCGTTGAGTTTCCGAAAGAGTGCTTGCCGAAAGGCTCACCCATCCGCTCTGCGCTCGCCGCCTAAGCGTTACTTATCTAGCCGCGTCAGAAGGGCAGAGCCCACTTTCGCGAGGCCCCGGCCGTCCAGCACGTGAGGTGTTGCCAGGAGGCGGATCGACTGCGCCGGCTGTGTTTCCATGTTCGCTGACAAGTACGATGACCCGCTGTCCGTGCCGGCATCCCAAACCCACAGAGGCATTCTGAGGCGCTTTATCCATTCGCCTTCTTTACGCAGGGAAACGGAACTCGCGCCGGTGAACCAGTCCGGACTGGGCGCAAGCATGGTGACGAAGGAGACCAGGGGATGGCTCTCTTTGACGGTGAATTCGAGCCGTATGGATCCTGGCACTTTCTTCAAGCCGTCAGCCTGGAGAACCTCGTCGATCCGGTCACGGCGTCGGGCTTCAGTGAATTCGGCCATCATGATGCCGGCTCGTCCGTTCTCGGCCACCAGCTTTAAACCGCTCGAGGCAGTGCGCCCATCGGCAAACATCACGTAGCGGCTGTTGTGGGTGACCCCAACGAGACCGGACATGTGGCCCCCAGCCTCGGGCCAGTCGTGCGGATGGGTGGCCTTGCTCCAGGAGATCTGCAGCTCAAGTCTGTAGCGAGCCTCTTCCGCCGCTGCCGGCACGATGAGGGCGAGGCAAAGGGCAAGGGCAATGGCAAGTCTCATGGAAAGAACCTCTTAGAATCATCGTCAGCCGATACCCAAGCCACATGGGGCAGGCAGAGCAAAAACACAAGCCTTCACCGGAAGATCTCAATTCGGCCTGCATGCGGATAAAGGCTCAACCGATCGCCGGTCTGAAGTACCGCGCAAGGATCGTCTTCCAGCCCATGCAGCAAGCTCAGGCCGGCGAACAGCGCCCCCTGGGCGAAGATCGGGCTGGCCCGCTGGAACACGATACCAAGCGGAGCCATGCCACGGCGCTTCAGCTCAGCCAGCGACCAGGACGCGGCCACACCGCCCTTAGGCCGGGTGAACACGAGGATGCGGCCGGCAACGGACTGGCCGTAAAGATCATGCTCTTTGTTGGAAATGATCCCCGTTTCCGGGCTGAGATCATAGCGCACGCCAAAGCCCTGGGCGGAGACCAAAGCGGGGCCAGAGACATCCGGGCCCAGTCCGCGCCCTCCTGTCAATTCCAAAGCCGGCTCGCGTCCACTCATTGGGCCAGCACTCCCATGGTCGCCGCATCTGCGCAGATCGCCATGCGGCGCAGAGCGGTTTCATACCCCGCCGAAGCCAGCGTGTTGGCCAGCTTCGCTGAGTTGGTCACCACCGTGCGCCAACCTGTTGCCTCCCGAAACAGGGGAGCCTCACTGTAAAAGCAGGTGCCTGTGGAAAACTCAGCCCCTTGGGCCTCCAACCGCTCCGTCAGCCCGGCATTGTCGGCCTGTGATTTCACCTGCGGATCCACGGCGACGATGAGCTTCACGTTGCCATGAACGCGCCGTTCGCCAAGGGCCGCTTCAATGCCCGCCACCTCGTCCACCGAGAGCTGCGGGGCGGCGAAGACCACCAGGTCCACATCGCTTGACGACGGAGTATTTCGTTCAAAAACAGCCTCTAAGTCAGCCTTCTCTATGATACTTTCTTCGATTGGGCCTGCACCGCCGCAAGCGGCGTCCAGGCTGGGCGCTTCAGGCGTCGCCCCAACCACGTGGAACATGGCATGGCCGCCATAGCTGGCGAGAGCCACGCCCAATTGCTTCAACATGTTGAAGCTGGGCGGGGCGAACGAGCCGTAAAACACCGGCACTGTCTCATAGCCGGTGGCGAGGCCTCCTGCCCAAGCGGCAATCGCCCCCCAGTCGGCGATCTCTTCGGGGTCGCAGGCAATCTTGACCTTCAAATTGGCGCGTCTGTTCTCGCACAGATGCATGCCATATGCGGGCGTGCAACCGGTCAGAGCGGATGCGAGGGCAGAGGGCCCGCCCTCAAAGTTCGTGCGGGCCCCAAACAGCGCATTGGCCGATATCGCCGCGCCCGTGTCACCCCAGGCAACATGCTCACCGAAGCGTGGTGGGGTGATGGTCTGATAGTTGATGCAACTTTGCGTGGGCAGAAAACCCAGCTGCACGCAGAGCCGGAACAGCTCGCGGTCCTCGGTCACAAAGTCTTCCGTGAGACCATAATCTGCGATCAGTTCAGCTGCGCGTCCCACATCTACCGAACAGGGATCCAAGTAGCCTGGAACCATCGACTTGGCACCGGCTTCCACCAGCTTCACCAAAAGATCCATTCCGGCCTGGCCCGCCATGCGTGTATCGGGCGCAAAGTGGGCAGAGCCTATGGGCACCATGTGCGGGGCATCGAAGAACATGCCGAGTTCGTGGTTGAACTCCATGGCCCAGTGAAGGGCAGGGCCACCGTCGCCGTTCAGCCACCCGGATTGTTCAGGCGTGAGCTCCACCGGGCTCACACCTCTTCAAACGGAAACGTATCAAGCCGCTCCGCGCCGTTCGCTGTGACCCGCACCTGGGTCTCCAGCTTAATGCTCTCAGAGCCTGCCTCCGCCATGAGGCTCTCCACGCAGATCACCATGTTCTCCTCAAACACTCCATCGTATGCCCGCTCAAAATCCACATGCAGCGGCACCACCGGCCATTCATCAGCCATGCCCACCCCATGAACCGCCAGCGTATAGCGGTAGGGCCGATGGTGCTCAGGGATCTGCCAGGACTTCTCATTGAACTCCGCAAAGCTGAGGCCGTCGCTCAGCAGGCTCAGATTATGCTCAACCTGGTCAACCGCCTTGCTGTAAAGCTCAGCCTGCTTGTTGCTCATCGCCACGTGACCGCAGGTCCAGGAGCGGGAGAGATCTGCGCAATAGCCGTAAGGGCCGATCATGTCGGTGTCGAAAGAGATCATCTCGCCTTCTTGGCATACCCGGTCAGAGCATTCCGAATACCACGGGTTGGTGTGATCACCACAGAGCAGAAGTCGGGTTTCCAGCCATTCACCGCCCGAGCGGGCGTTCTCAAAATGCAGCTCCGCCCAAAGCTCCTGCTCGGTCCTGCCCGGAAGTGAGTTCTCATAGACCCGCGCCATGCCAGCCTCGCACACCCTAATGGTCCATCGCATCAGCTCCAACTCATCAGCCGATTTAATCGCCCGCGCCCGCTCGGTGAGCTCTTGGCCCTCAATGCAGGTCACACCCAGGGCCTCAAGCGCCCAAAGACCTGCCGGCTCCAGCTTGTCCACCGCCAGGCGCATGTTGCCCCGCCCGTGGGTACGCAACAGATCATGGATTTCGTCCGCCCAATCCTTCACCCGCTCTTCAGACCGGGTGCCGGCGCTCATATAGATCCAGCCAATCGCAGGGCGGATCTCCGTGATGCCGGGCTTGCCTTCGCTCAAATGAAAGGCGCCTTTAAACTCGAACATGATGGCCGGCCCATTCCGGAAGATGAGCGCATAGCGGACCGCATTGTGTGTGGTCCAAACCTGCATGTTCGGATTGTCGAAAGCATACCGGATGTTGACAGGGTCATAGAGCAGGATGGCCGCACAGTCGTGAGCGGCCAGCTCCTGCCGGAAGCGCCCCAGGCGGTAGGTGCGCGCCCGCTCCAGAACCTCATGAGGCACCGGGCTCTTTAGGGGTTTGTCGGCCCCTTCAGGATTAAGGTAGGCACGTTTGCGCTCGTCCTTGAACATGTGCGGGTGATCCTCAAACTCAGGCGGCCCTTCCATAAAACTTGATCCGGTCCTCGGTGCTGAACTGCACCCCGGGACGTTCGTAGTAAGAGAACACAGCTATGATGCGCTCTGTCGGCCCCTCAACGGCGCTCACCCGATGGGCCGTGTTCTTGCCGCGGAACACGTTGAGCGTTCCGGCGGAAAGCGGCAGAGAGCGGACGTGATCGTCCTCACCCGCGAGAAGCTTGGCCACCCCGTCATAATTGGGATCATCGTCTGTGCGCAGCCCGCTGCGATACTCAAAGGACCCGCCGGCATCTGGTGACTGCAACAAAAGCGTGGTGGTGAATTCAGAGCGGTCGAAATGCCAGTTCAAGGTCTCCCCGTCCCGGTAGGTCATGACGTTCACCCGCGCCAGCGGATCGTCCATTACATAGAGCTTCGGCTTGCCCATCACCTTGGCGAGAAAGTCCGCCAGGGGTGGCCATTCATAAATTTGGGTGAGCAGGAAGCCAGCCATCTGATCGCCGCAGATCTTCCGGTTGCTTGTGCGCGAGAGTTTGAGGGCAGGGTGGTTTGGCGAAACGCCGTCAACGGCCTTCTTGAAATAGATGTTGTGATCCTGGCTGTGGCTATAGGCGTTGGCCTGCAGCTCCGGCACCACTTCATTGACGCACGTCTGAAGCGCCTCAGGGCGCACCATGCCTTCCAGATTAAAGAGGCCTCCGGTGTCCAACTCTTCCCGGCAGCGCGCTACCAGAGCCTCACCGGCAGGGCTCTCCAAATCGTTTAACGGAAAGTCGGCCAGGTTGAGGATCTGGTCCATGTCAGCTCTCCAGGGCCTCGTTCAGCTTCGCCAACAGGGCCTTCTTGGTGTCTGGATCATCGGTCGACCGCAATTTCTGCCCAAGCGCAATCAAGAGCGCCGCGTGCTCGTTCTGCCAATCGCGGGTGACCTGGCTCATGGGGATCCGCTGGGCGGCCCGGCCCTTGGATTCCGGTGATCCCGCCATCAGCTCAAAGCGCTCATCCAAAGTGGGCAGGAAGACCTTGTTGTCGTCGACGCCACGCTTGACGATTTCCCGCTTCAGCTCGGCCCGTGCATCATCTTCCCCGTGGTTGAGGAAAATCGATCCGGGGATCGGGCAGCGCGTCAGCTTCGGCCTTCGTCAGATACCCTTCTTGCACCATCGCTCCGACGACCAAGTCCATGCGCTTTTTCGCGCGATCATAATGGCGCGTGGGCGC
>JBCDIP010000232.1:0-5590 GCA_038748855.1 Pseudomonadota bacterium | reverse complement strand
TTCTTGCTGGCTTCAACGAACGCATCGGCGAAATCATCCGCCACTTTATTCTGCACATAGAAGCGTGTGGGGGAGACGCAGACCTGACCGGCATTGCGGTACTTGAAGCCGGCCGCCATCTGGGCTGCCTTCTCCACATGTGCATCTTCAAACACGATCACGGGTGAATGGCCGCCCAGCTCCATGGTGCAGCGCATAAGGTTGTCGGCCGCCAGTTTCTGCAAATGCTTGCCCACGGGCACAGAGCCGGTGAAGGAGAGTTTGCGCAGGCGTGGGTCGGCCAGCATGTGGCGGGAGACTTCATCCGGCACGCCAAACACCACGTTCAGCACCCCATCCGGCAGACCGGCTTCCTGAAGCGCGCGGGCGATAGAGACGCAAGTTCCCGGTGTTTCCTCGCTTGCCTTGATGACGATGGAGCACCCGGCGCCCAGAGCACCGGCCACCTTGCGGATCACGTTCACGCCCGGGAAGTTCCAGGCCACAAATGCGGCCACAGGGCCCACCGGCTCTTTGGTCACCATCTGGCGCATGCCGGGCATGCGAGAAGGCACCAGGCGGCCGTAGGCGCGTTTGCCTTCTTCGGCATACCAGCGCAGAACCGAGATGGTGAAGTCGAGCTCCAACGCGGCTTCGCCCACCGGCTTGCCCATTTCCATGGTGAGGTTCTGGGCCAGCTCAGGCTTGCGGTCTTCCAGAATGCGGGCCGCTTTTTCCATAATGTCCTGGCGCTGGATCGCCGGGGTGGCGCGCCACACCTTGAAGCCTTCGCAGGCCGCATCAACCGCAGCGTCCAAGTCCGCAGCACTGGCATGGGGCACATGGCCGATCACCTCTTCGGTGGCTGGGTTGATCACCGGCTCAGATTTACCGGAGGTGCCTTGTGAAAACTTGCCATTGATCAGAAGTTCGAGCTTTTCATACGCCATCGCCGCACGGGTCCTTTAAGTTTCAGATAAGATGAAATTGGCAGCCTCTTTGGCCACCATGATGATTATGCCAACCAGATTAGCACTAACCAGGGCTGGAAAAACAGGGGCATCGCATACCCGCTAGTCTTTTACGCCATTCACGTTCAGGTTAGGCGCCGTCACCGGGCAGGGACATTTCAATCGATTCGCCGGGCAGGTCCATCAGCTCCACAGTTGTTCGCCCGGTGAGCAATTCCATGCGCACCTCTTCTTCGCGGGCATCGCGCTGGCGTGCGGCTTCCAGGGCTTGCGCCCAGTCAGCTTGGCCGAGCACCACGACCCCGTCCCGGTCTCCCACCACGATGTCGCCGGAGTTGATGGCAACGCGGCCTAACTTGATGGGCTTGCCCACGCTGCCGGGTCCGGCCTTGGCCGGTCCGCGAATGGAGAGCCCGCGGGCGAAGAGGGGAAAGCCCAGCCGGCTGATCTCATCAGCATCGCGCACGGCGCCATCCACCACCATGCCGGCAAGCCCGCGCTGCTGGGCCGCCAGCGCCATGATGTCTCCGGTCACCGCCACATCCATATGGCCTTTATAGTCCACCACCAGGACCGTGCCGGGCGCTGCCTTTGAGATCGCCATGTGAAGCGCAAGATTGTCCCCCTTCGGCACATCCACCGTAAGCGCAGGTCCGGCGAGCTTCATGGCCGGATCGATGGGCTTGATCGCCGGGTCCAGCGCCCCGCGTTCCTCTTGGCCGTGATACAGGTTGGCAGCGCCGAGGGCTTTCATCTCCCACAGTTCAGCCTGGCTTGGGATGCTCATCGCTCCTCTCCTCTTCTCCGGTGGTATCAGAGAGAGGGTTTTAGCGCCGATTGTTTGTCGGTGCGAGTAGGGACGTGAAAAAGGAAGGGGTAAGAGGTATGGCTAGGCAGCGTCGATTTGCTTCAGCACATCTTCCATGTTGCTCTCGTCCCGCATGGCCTTGATCACGCGGGCGATTTCGAAGCTGATTTCGGTCACCCGCTGGGTGATTTCGGCCTTCTTCCAATCTGCGGCCTTCTCTTCCAGCTCTCCGCACATCTCAGCCAGTTGCATGGCCGCGGTGTTGGAGCTCATGGATTTCAGCGAGTGGGCAATGGCCGCCACCTCGTCCCGGTTTTCCCGTTGGGCTGCGCGGTGGAGAGTTTCCAGAGTGTCCGGTGCGTTGACGGAGAAGAGGTCGAAGATCTTCACCAGCATTTCGCGGGCACCGTCGCCGCCCAGCTCGGCGATATCGCGCAAGATTTCCTGATCGAGCGGGTTGTCGAGCTCTTCAACAACCTTCGCCTCAACCTTCGGGTTAGCCGTTTTCGCGCGCACCCGGATGACCCGCCTGGCGGCTCTGGGCTTCTTGCCACACCAGGTTTGCAGACAGTTGGTCAATGCTGCCATGGTGAAAGGCTTGACCACGCAATCGTTCATGCCTGCATCGCGCCAGGCGTCGGCACCTGCGCCGGCCACGTGGGCGGTTAGCGCCACAATGTTGGTGGGTGCCAGATCGTTCTCGGCTTCATGAGCCCGGATTGCGCGGGTGGCTTCAAAGCCATCCAGCACCGGCATGCTGCCGTCCATCAAGATCAGGTCGTAGCGCTTGTCCTTGGCGGCCTCGAGCGCTTCGTCACCATCCTCCACCAGATCTGGTGTCACGCCGAACCGGCCCAAGGCCTGCACAACCACTTCGCGGTTCACCGCGCTATCATCGGCCACCAGGATCTTCTTGCCCGCAAATGACGGCAGCTGGTCTTGGCCTTGCGCGCTTGAACGCAGCAGATCCTTGCCTCTGGGTTTGCCGGCCAGAAGGCCTTCCAGAAGCGCGTCACAACCGGCCGTAGAGATTGGCTTCATCAGCAGATCTTGTGCGCTGCCGTTCTCCAGCATCCGGTCTGCATCGAAATCGCCGAGCTGAGAAACGGCAATCGAAAGCGTCCGCGCCTTGTTGGGGCGGGCCGCGGCCAGGGTTTCCGGCTCTGCGATCAGGTAATCCGGCGGGTCATCGCTGAGCGAGAGGGTGTCGGGACCGAGCAGTTCCACGTCAATATTGCGGTGCTTGAAGGCAGCGGCGACAACACCTGCGGTGGCGTTGCCAGTGAGCGCGATCACGGCCCGCTTGCGCAGGCGTCCGGCGACGGTTGCAGCTTTCTTCGCGCGCTGCAGAACGCGCGATGTCAGAACGAAGCCAAACACGGAGCCCTGACCGACTGTGCTGATCACGCCGATGGACCCGCCCATAGCTTCCACCAGGCGTTTGCAGATCGGCAGGCCGAGGCCGGTGCCACCATATCTGCGTGTGGTGGATTGATCGGCCTGGGAAAAGCTCTCAAACACTTTGCCCAGCTTATCTTCCGGGATGCCAATGCCGCTGTCATGGACGGCAAACTCAATGGCGCCGTCGTCCCCGCCGCGCACACGGCGCACGGTGATCAACACCTGGCCCTGCTCGGTGAACTTCAGAGCATTGTTGACCAGGTTGCTGAGCACCTGGTTCAGCCGCACTGGATCACCTTCAATGGCCGCAGGCACGTCCGGGCTGACCTGACCTGCCAGATCAACGCCCTTGCTGGCGGCCCGCTCCCAGAACAGGCTCAAGACATCGTCCACCAGAACGGCCGGTTCCACACGTACCTTCTCCACCTCCAGGCGCCCGGCCTCAATCTTGGAGAAGTCCAGAATGTCGTTGATGATCGAGAGCAGGCTGGTGCCCGACTTCATGATCACTTCCGCGTAGCGCTGATAGCGCGAGGTCAAATCGGCAGTGGCCAACAATTCGGCCATCACGAGCATGCCGTTCATGGGCGTGCGGATTTCATGGCTCATGGTGGCCAGGAATTCAGACTTGGCGCCATTGGCCTCTTCGGCTTGCTCCTTGGCGGTGCGCAATTGCTTCGTGCGCTCCTCAACCGTGTGCTCCAAGGTGGCAGCGTGGTGGGCCAAAAGGGCGTCGCGTTCGCGGATATGGCTCAGCATATCGTTGAAGCTGTCCACAAGCTCACCCGTCTCGTCGTCGGTTTCCCGCTCAACTTTCTTATCGAAGGTCTTTTCCGCCCGCACCTCTGCCATGGCCTGGGTCAGCCGGCGGATCGGCCGTGAAATGCCGGCCTGGAGCTTCAGAGCCAGCCCTAAGCTGATCACCGCAGCGAAGGCAGCAACAAACAACACGCTCCACAGGCTGGAGATGAGACGGTTCTTCAGATCTGAGGTATCGGCCACCAGCCGGATCTGGCCGATGCTGGAACCTGATTTGATCACTTGGGTGGACACCCGCACCGGAATGCCCTTCAGCAGCTCCCAGGGGGTGCGTTTTACCTCGTAGTCCGCATACCGGTTCAGCACCACGTCAGAGCCCAGGGAGGCAAAGCGGTTGCCTTCCTCGTCAATCACCTCAACGAAGCTGATCTGCGGCAGCCGTGCGATGGCGCGCAGGGTGAAGAGGGTTTCGTTCTTTTTGCCGGCAGCCAGGTTTTCTGAGATTGTGGAGGCGAAGATCTTAGCGGTGGCTTCCAGCTCGCTGTGCTTGGCCTCAGAATAGCGCGCAACTTCCCGATACCCTGAAGCCAGGGTCACAAGCATAAGGGCGCCGAGCACGGAAATCAGTATGATCAGTGCGAACTTAGCCCCGATGGACGTGCGGTACTTCTGCATTTACTGTCTACAAATCACGTCAATTAACCCGTTAAGTTTTAGGGCAACGTGGTTAACAGAGTACTGCGAAGTCGCATTCTGAGCGGAAAGTGATTCATAAAAATTGGCGGAAAACCGCCATTCTTAGAAATCTATGTGAGATAAAGTTCAGCCGTGCGCTAAAAGTTGCTCACTTTGCGCGAATCGCGGCGGCGTTCGCCCTGCCGACGTTCGCCTCTCCACGGCGCCGTCATTGTGCCTGTGCCGCGGTGGAGTTTGAGAATGTCTGCCACTTCCTTCGCTGTGGGGAGCCAGCTGGGGTCCACCTCGGCCACAATGGGCTGACGGCCTAAGGAGTGGTATTCAAACGGCAATTTGCGCATGTCGACCGGATTGAAGAGGTTCCTCAGGTCCACAATCACCTTGCCCCGCATGAGATTGGCCACGTTGCGCAAGTTGAGGGTGCGATACTCCTCCCACTCGGTCAGCACCACCAATCCATCAGCGCTCTTATAGGCATGCTCAGGTTCGGTGCACCACGTGACGCCGGGCAGCTGTTCGCGGGCTTCGCGGCCAGCCAGCGGGTCGTGAACCAGAACCTCCGCGCCCTCGCTTTGCAGTTTTGGAATGATGGTGAGCGAGGCAGCCTCACGGAGATCGTCCGTATTGGCTTTAAAGCTGATTCCCAGAATGGCGATCTGCTTGCCGGCCACCGAACCGCCAAATGCGGCGCGGATCTTATCGACCATTTCGAGCTTGCGTGTCTCGTTTGAGGCAATGGTGGCTTCCACCAGGCGCATCTCGGTACCATAGGCTCTGCCGGCAGCGGCAAAGGCGCGCGTGTCTTTTGGAAAGCAGGACCCGCCAAAGGCCGGACCAGGCTGCAGGAAGTGCGGTCCAATGCGTTTGTCGGTGCCCATGGCGCGGGTGACCTGGGCAATGTCCGCATCAGCCCGTTCACACAAGTTCGACAGCTCGTTGACGAAGCCGATGCGTGTGGCGAGGTAGGCGTTGGCGG
>JBCDIP010000231.1:0-5604 GCA_038748855.1 Pseudomonadota bacterium | reverse complement strand
CTTTGGGAAGAGTCCGGTCACTGGGAGAAGTTCCGCGAGAACATGTTCACAACCGAGACGGAAGATGGCCGCACGTTTGCGTTTAAGCCCATGAACTGTCCGGGCCATGTGCAGATCTTCAAGCACGGATTGAAAAGCTATCGCGACCTGCCATTGCTTATGGCGGAGTTCGGGAAAGTGCACCGCTACGAACCTTCCGGCGCGCTGCATGGGCTGATGCGCGTGCGCTCGTTCACACAGGACGATGCGCATATCTTCTGCACACAAGAGCAGATCACCGAAGAGTGCGTCGAGGTGCATCAGCTGATGCTCTCGATCTATGAGGATTTTGGCTTTGAGAACGTGGTGATCAAGTTCTCCGACCGCCCCGAAAAGCGGGTTGGCTCAGACGAAGTCTGGGATGCGGCCGAAAAGGCGCTGATGCATGCGGTTGAAGTGGCCGGCGGCGATGTGGAGTTCAATCCGGGCGAGGGGGCCTTCTATGGGCCCAAGCTGGAATATGTGCTGCGCGATGCCATTGGCCGCGACTGGCAGTGCGGCACCCTGCAGGTGGATTTCAACCTGCCGGACCGGTTCGGTGCGTTCTACATGGACTCAAACGGCGAGAAGGTGACGCCCGTCATGCTTCATCGGGCCATGTTTGGCTCGTTGGAACGCTTTAGCGGCATCTTGATTGAGCACCATGCCGGGCACTTCCCGCTGTGGCTGGCGCCGCTTCAGGTAATGGTGTGTCCGATCACCAGCGAAGCCAACGACTATGCGATGGAAGTTTTGGATGAGCTGCGTGTGGCCGGGCTTCATGCGGAAGCGGATTTGCGCAATGAAAAGATCAACTACAAGGTACGCGAGCACTCAGTGACCAAAGTTCCCGTAATAGTGGTTGTTGGCATGCGCGAGGTTGAGGAGCGTTCGGTGAATATTCGCCGGCTTGGATCCAAGCAGCAAACCGCAATGAGCCTAGGCGATGCGCTGGTTTCACTGCAGATCGAAGCAACGCCTCCGGACATGCGCTGAGAAAACTGAAACATTTCTGTCAAGGTTATATTAAGCCAAGCTAAATGCCTTTGCGCTAGCTCTACATCTCGATCAACACCGTGATCGCGTAAAGGTCACGGGTCTTGTGAGTAGAGTGAGTAAGCGTGGGCCTCCAAGCTGTCCTTAATGTGCTGCCGGCAGAGCTGCGCGGCCGTGTGTCTGAATTGGCCAAGGGGGAAGGCGAGGCCGCACGGTCCGGGCGCAACGCGCTTGAAGTCTATGCCATCCGCGTCTTTTCCGCCGGGATTGCCTTTCTTTCACACATCGTGCTTGCCCGCTGGCTGGGCGCGCATGAGTTCGGCATCTTCACCTATGTGTGGATCTGGGTGCTGGTGATCGGCAGTTTATGTGCCATCGGGTTCGACACCACGGTCTTGCGCTTTGTGCAGGAGTATCAGACCAAAAAGGCGTTTGATTACCTGCGCGGTTTCCTCTTCTGCGGGCGCATGGTGGCGTTTGGGATCGGCTCGGTGAGCGCCGGATTGGGGATCAGCTTGATCACCCTCTGGCCCGATGTGGTGGATCCGACCTATCGCAATGCGCTGGTTCTGGCGCTGTGCTGCGTGCCCGCCTTTGCGCTTATGGATTATCTGGATGGCGTGGGCCGCTCTCAGTCCTGGATGCGGCTGGCGCTGATACCACCCTACATCCTGCGGCCTGTGCTGATTTTCGTCTTCTTTGCGCTGGCCGTGGCGGCAGGGTTCGATGTGCGGGGCGAAACGGCGGTTATGGCGGCCATTGCGGCCACCTGGAGCGCTTGTCTTGTGCAATATCTGCTGCAGCGCCGGGCGCTGGCCAAGATCGTCCCGGCCGGTCCTAAGCGCTTTAAAGTTGGCTTCTGGGTCTCGGTCTCCGTGCCACTGGTCATGATTGATGCATTTGAGCTCTTGATGACCAATCTCGACACACTTCTGCTCCAGCTCTTTGTCTCACCGGATCAAATCGCCATTTACTTTGCCGCCGCGCGCACCACCGCATTGATCGCGTTCGTTCAATTCGCCGTGACGGCTGCGTTCCTGCCGCGCATTGCAGCAGCGTTTGCCGAGAACGATTACAACACCCTGTCACACTGTCTACGCACGGGTTGCAAGTGGACTTTCTGGCCATCCTTAGCCGGCACGTTGGTGCTGGTTGCCCTCGGAAAACCGCTGCTTTGGCTGTTCGGGCCCGAATTCACGGCCGGCTATGGCGCGCTGCTCATTTTGCTCGTGGGCGTCATGGCGCGGGCCGCCGCAGGACCCTCGCAAGGGGTGCTCGTGCTCACGGGCCGCCAGAAGATGGCAGCCGGGATTTCGTTTGCCACTTTATTGGTGAACGCTGGCCTGAATCTTGCGTTGATCCCGTCATATGGCCTGCATGGCGCGGCGATTGCCACGTCAACAGCCTTTGCGTTGGAAGCCCTCACGGCCATGTATGTGGCCCACAGAGTTATCCGCCAAACCGTTGAAAGAGAACAAAAAAGAGGCGCAGATGAGCAGCTCGCTCTCTCATAGCCAGCAAGGCTGGCTCGTTCCGGACCTGCTGGATGCGCGGCAGAACGGGGCCGGGCCGGTGCAAACGGGAACCTCCGCCGATGCGGAGGCTGCTTGGTGCGCTGAGCTTGATCAAACCATGCTGGTGCCGGCACTGTCCGGCCGGGCCGATTGGCTGCGCCCGATCATTCGGCACATGGGCTCATCGCGCCTGCCCATTGTCATCGCCACCATAGGCGCCCAAGCGGGCGGCGCAGACAAGCTTACGGGCCGCTTTGCGTTTGAAAAAGTGAACTTCCGTTGGGCAGCGCCCATGCCTGTTCTTTTGGACTGGCAAAACCCGCTGTTTCTCTCCGGCGCGCCCATGGTTGTGGCGCGCGATGGGGCAGGGTCTGCCTTCGCCTCGATGGTGAAAGCCGCTGGCGAACAGGGTGCGCGGGCGGTGATCTTAAAAGAAGTCACGCTCAACGAAGATATGATTGCGGCGCTGGAGAGTTCCAACGTCACCTGGTGCGCCACGGATAAGGCCGAGCGGGCCGCGCTGGTGTGTGGCCAGTCTTATGACGACTGGTTCTCCAGCAACTTCAGCAGAAAGCGCCGCAAGGAATATCGCCGCCTGCATAACCGGCTATCTGAAACCGGCACGCTGGTCTCCCAGCGCTTCGAGCAAGGCGAGGCCCCTCAGCCTTGGATCTCAGAGTTTCTTGAGCTGGAAAGCAGTGGCTGGAAGGGCGATCGCGGCACGGCCATGGCGTGTGATCCGAAACAGCGCGCAGCTGTCACCGATGCCCTCTTGGGCCTGGCACAAAGCGGCGACCTCTTGTTCTGGAAGCTGAGCTTGGATGGCAAGCCGATTGCGATGCTGTTTGCGGTCCGCTGTGGGGGCACGGCGGGTCTCGGCAAGATCGCCTTCGATGAGCGCCTCAGTGCCTATTCGCCAGGTGTCTTGCTCATCTTGGAAGCCACGCGCGATTTGCTGTCCATGCCCGGCATGACCCTTGTGGATTCGCACGCCATTCCCGATCATCCCATGATCAACAATATCTGGCGCGACCGGGTACCCATTGCCGATCTCATGCTGGCAACGCCCGGCACGCCGAAAGGCCTTTTCACCTTGATGCGGCACGCTGAGGAAAAGCGTCAAGAGCTGCGTCAGCTGGCCAAGACCATGTATCACCGACACTTGAAGCGAGGAACCAAATGAGCCTTCTCACCCTGGATACCGCGAAAGCCAAGACCAACCTGCACCAGCACCCGTTTCAGCTGGACCACACTTTGTCGGACCATCAGCTGTTCACGCTGGAACGCCTTGTGGAGCTCGCCTCCAAAATGCCGCGTGACAAGATTGAGTACAATTCGGGCAAGGTGGCCATCAACCAGGATCCAGACAGCACGCCCCAAGTGAACCTGGAGCCCGCTCAGGTTATCGAAGAGATCGAAACCTGCGGCGCCTGGCTGGTGATCAAGAATGTGGAGAGCGAGTCGGCATACCAGGCGCTCCTGGCCGAGTTCATTGGCGAACTGGCCGGCGCGTCCGGGCTTGATGCTGAGCTGTTTGAGGATCTGCAAGGGTTCATCTTCATCTCCTCTGCCGGCTCAACCACGCCGTTCCATATTGATGCTGAAGAGAACATTCTGGTCCAGATTTCCGGCGATAAGAAAGTGCATGTGTTCGAGAATGAAGACCGTTCGCTGGTGAGCGAAGGGGAGATGGAGATCTCGCCGGATGGTCACCGCAACATGCACTATCAACCCTCTCACGAAGAGCGCGCCGCAGTCTTCAACCTGAAAGAAGGCGATGCGGTGCATATTCCTTACATGCAGCCCCATTGGGTGGGCACGGGCGAGCGCTACTGCATCTCCATGGCCATGACCTGGAAGACACCGGAGGTGAGGCGGCTCAACAAGATCCGCTTCATGAACGGCACGCTGCGCCGCTATGGCTGGGTGCAGAACCCGCCGGGACATTCTGCTCTGGCCGATGGGGCCAAGGTGCTGATGCACGATTTGGTGCGCGCCGTGCTGGACCCGATCCGCCGGTCAGAGAAGGCACGCCGCTGGCTGCGCGGGCTGATCTATGGGCGCAAGGCCAACTATTATTACGAGGCTGGCAACAACGCTTAAGGTCTGCCGGGTTTTAAGGCACGCCCTTTGCCCACGGCCTCGCGCCCAAAGCGCGAACGCACTTTGTCCATGGCCCGTTCCACATCGGCGCGCTTTGCCGCGCCGGGGTCTAGCAGGCTGACAGGGTCGGCCAGAGCTTCAGAGCACAATCCGGATATGCCGATGCCTAAGAGCCGGAAGGGCGTGCCGTTGGCTTCCCGCTCCAACAGGGGCCTTGCGGCTTTGAACATCACATCGGCCAGCTGGGTCGGTTCGGCCAGCTTGCGGTTGCGGGTGAGGATCTGAAACTTTGCCGTCTTCAGCTTCAGCACCACGGTGTGGCCGGCGAGGCCCGCCGTCTTGGCGCGTTGGGAGACCCGTTCGGCCTGGCTCCAGAGCTTGCGCTCCAGCTCCTTGAAGTCCTTAACGTCCACGTTGAATGTTGTTTCAGAAGAGATGCTCTTGGCGCCGCCGCGGCTGTCTACGGTCCGGCTGTCTTCGCCTCGGGAGAGGTGATAGAGACGCGATCCCATGGAGCCGTAGCGCTTCATCAGGTCCGGCTTCTCCATAACCTGCAGCTGGTTGACGCTGCGAATGCCGTCCTTGGCGAGCTTTTTCTGCATGGCCTTGCCCACACCCCAGATCTTGGAGACGGGCAGGGCGGCCAGGATGGATTTGGTTTCCTCAAGCCCGATGATGGAAAAGCCCCGGGGCTTATCGAGGTCAGAGGCGAGCTTTGCCAGGAACTTGTTGTGTGAAAGCCCAATGGACACGGTGATGCCGATTTCATCCTCGATGGTTTTGGCGAGCTTGGCCAGCGTGACGGCCGCCGGCGCATGGTGCAGGCGTTCGGTGCCGGTGAGGTCCATGAACGCTTCATCGATGGACAGCGGCTCCACCAGCGGGGTGAGCTGGCGCATGAGATCGCGCACCTCGCGGCCCACCTTGGTGTATTTCTCCATGTTGGGCCGGATCACGGTGGCCTCCGGGCAGG
>JBCDIP010000230.1:0-5624 GCA_038748855.1 Pseudomonadota bacterium | reverse complement strand
CTGCTCCGCCGCGCCAAGGCCCATGTGAACCAGTGGAGCGTGGATGACGACATTCAGATGAACCGCATCTTGGTGCTCAGAGGCGAGCTGGACACTCTGCTCGCTGAGCACGAAGCGGGCCACTTGCTGCGCGCCGAGCAGCCCTGGGACCGGCTTTATACCCGGGTTGAAGAGGATATGAGCCTGGAGACCCAGGAGCTGATTGTGAGCCTGTTGATCGAGCTCTACCCGGAGCGCGTGGATGATCTGGCGGAGCAGATGGCCACGTCTTTGAAGGAACAGTCAGAGCCCGCCAAGCCCATCGGCGAGCTGAAAGCGTTGCTCAGCGGCCAATATGGGTGGGCGCTCGCCACCGACTTTGCTGACCCGGAAGAGCGTCACTACTTCTGGTACTATTCCGAAGGCAAGGAAGAGCCACGGCGCGGTCCCCGGTTTGAAGAGTTCGGCGCCGGTCTGGAGATGCGTCTGGGTTTTGGCTATCAGGTGCACCGCTTGGCCGCAGAGCTCCAGCGCTGGGACGATGACACATCCATCGCCGAATTCCTCATTAAGCGGCCCAAATGGCGCAGCACCGTGCGGCGCATCCAAACCCTGCAGCACTACCCCTATGGGGAAATTCGCGACAATCTCTTGGGCCTCTCCTGCCGGCCCATAGATCTCCTGCGCTGCAAGCTCTCCTTCTTCGGCGCCACCGGCTTTGATCCCCGTTCAGACCTCTGGACCCGGATCACCATGTATCAGGGCGCGCCCTTGCCCAACGAGTTGAGCCATTCAGGTTCCGACGATTGGGCCTTCCCCGCACCGCACATGGAGAGATGAAAACTTCGTTCGATGAGATCCGGCGCATGTCGTTCCGGGCTCTGGATGCAGGGCGCGCTCCGCAAGGGGTGGACGAGGACAGCGCGGTCATCACCGCATGGCTTGAGGCCTCCGGGTTGCCCGGGCTGAAGCTTCTGGGCGATGCGCTGGACACCACCGAACCCAAAGAGCGGCACGTCACGCTGGACCCTCAGTTCGAGGACGGACAAGCACACGTGGATGCTGCCGGCGCAAGCGCAGTGTTCTTGGGACCCGGCCTGATCGATCTCATGCGCTGCTTGGCGCACACCCATGGTGCCGGCGCCAGAGTGTCGGTGGACGGCCTGCGCCATGCCGGGTTCCTCATGGGGTTCATTGGTCAGGCCCGCGAGCAGGGGGAGGCCTTTTCCATGTCACCTGGAGCCCCCCCGGACGCACAAACGAGCGTCATCCTGTCCTGCGACGACGCACATCAGGCGCCGGTTTGGGACGGTCTGAGAGCCAAGCGCGAGCGCGCCTTTCGAGAGGGCATCGAAGTCAACCAAAATGACTTCGATAAAGTCTATACATATTCCCGCAAGATCCTGGTGCCGGAGACCGAACAGTCCCGCCTCTCCGGCGCCGGAGCCGGCCTCACCGACAATGACTGAGAGGCTTCAAGCGCAATAGCCCAAGATCCGCTCATGCAGCGCGGCGGGAATGGTAATGCCTTGATCTGGAATGACTTTCCGTGCCGCCAGACGCCGCGCGCCGGGCAGCCGCGCACCCTCTTGGGCGTCAATCGCCTCCGATAGGGCGGCCAGCCGCTCAAAAAACGCCTCGCCTGCAAAACTATCCGGGTTGAGGGCAAGGAAGAACTGCCCGGTATTGCACGGCCCCCCATCATTGGTGGCGAAGGAGGACGCATGGATGCCCAGCGTCGCGCCTGAAAGGGCGGCCGCAAGCAGCTCCACAATGAGCCCCTGACCGACACCCTTGTAGCCTCCCATAGGCACCATAGACCCCGTCAGTGCGACCCCAGGGTCCGTCGTGGGATTGCCTTCAGGATCAAGCGCCCAGCCTTCCGGAATGGGCTCACCGGCATTCTTGTGCTTGGTCACCTCAGAGCGCGCGATCACTGAAGACGACTGGTCAATGATGAGCTTCACGCCCCCATCGCCATCAGGCACACCGCAGGCTATAGGGTTGGTGCCGATGACGGGCTTAGATCCCCCCACCGGCGCAATCGAGGCCGGCGCGTTGGTGAACCCCAATCCCAGAAGGCCGGCCTCGGCCAGGTTCGACACATGGAACCCCAGAACGCCGCAATTATAGGAGTTGGTCACCGACAGCACGCAGACCCCGTTTTCCTTGGTCGCCGGGATCATCTCCATGAAGCCCGCATGGATCGCCGGATGCGCAAAGCCAGACTTGGCGTCCACCAGGAACGCGCTGGGCGAGATCTCTCGCACAGACGGTGAGGCCTTGCCGTCAATCTTCCCGCACTTCACATGCTCGCAATAGATCGGCAGATACATGAAGCCGTGGGAGGAGATCCCGTCCAGCTCCGCGCCCAGAATGCCGCCAATCAGGCTTTCCGCGTTCTCCTCAGTCGTGCCGCTGGGCGTCAGCGCACTCAGCGCCAGCTGAAAGGCCTCATCAATGGTGAAGGTTACCGTCTCGGCCATCGCCTGCCACTCCCACTCGATCCAAACACGCCTGTTCAATGGGCCATCTCAGGCCTTTTGGCAAGGCACAGAGCGCGTCCCTCAGACCTTCTCACACACCAGGTAGATATGGACATAGTCCATGCCATGGCCTTCCGGCGACGCGGCCACGCGCGCCTCGTAGCGCCCGTAGAAATCATCCATGATCGCCGCACGCTCAGCGCCCGGACGCTCTGTGGAAAGCCCGGAGAGGAACGAAGGCTCAGACCAGGACCGCAAGGTGGGGATGTACTCCCGGGCGAACTTCTCTCCATCGCCATGGCTTTCAAAGTCCCGCGCGTAGGGACAGCGCACCACACGCGATTCCACATGCTCAGTCCTGAGGCCGGCCTGGTGGACCGGGTTCGCGCTGTCGTTCAGCGGCGCGGTGAACTGCTCGGTGGTGCGGTAACACTGCGGGAAGTTGGTGCCCAGATACTCCTCGCGGGTGATCGTCCCATCGCTCGCCAGCTCATCCAGGATCTCGTTGAACGTATCGAACATGCTGACCCCACCGGTATGACCCAGATACCGGCCCTCTTCATCAATCCCGAAATTGAAGAGCGCCAGCCGGCCCCCCGTTGCCAGCTCGTGGGTGCGGTTAAGCAGCATGGTCTCCCAGTCCCGCGCCCCTTGGGCCTCAAACGCGGCACGCTCTTCGCCCTCCGCGCCCACCATGTGCACGTGGTTGCTGATATTGCAGGGCACCTTGGAGATGTAGTGAGACGCCGTGGACGAATGGCCTATATGAAGCGAGGCGGGCGGCAGCATCATCTGGTGGAAGGACGTCCCGCAGCCATAGACATAGAGATTGTCTATGTCATTGAAGTAGCTCTTAATCTCAGTCAGGCCATGGACGATCTGAAAGAGCTGCGAGAAATCGTTGCGCGGCAGGTCCGTGTAGATCATCTGGATGGGCCGCGACGGGCAGCGCCGGCGCACCTCGCTCAACACATCGCGCACCATATCGATGGATGTGCCCCCATCCGCGCAGCCCATATCCGACATGGTGAAGATGGAGCCATCGTCAGCCGGATCCATGCGGTCCAGCGCTTCCATGATCAGGTGCACCGCCCCGTCCATCACATCCTTCGCCCCGGTGGTGGCTTTGGAGTAATAGCCCGCGCCCTTCATGGCCATGAAATCGTCAGTCTTCGTGCTGCTCATCGTCGCCTCCTCGCGCATATCGTTCAGCGCACAAAAGCTGATCTTGCCGGAAACGTAAAGCCCGCTTGCTAAGACTGCGCGCCAATGCTACCCGCATGCCGCGATGACAAAGCCACTCTCCCATATCCGGGTGCTGGATCTGACCCGCATCCTCGCCGGCCCCTGGGCCACCCAACTGCTCTCAGATCTGGGCGCGGAGGTCATTAAGATCGAGCGCCCCGGCGAGGGTGACGACACCCGCGCCTGGGGTCCGCCCTTCATCCAGAACGCTGACGGCAGCGACGGCGATGCGGCCTATTTCCTCAGCGCCAACCGGGGCAAGAAGTCCGTCGCCATCGATATAGCCAAACCGGAAGGGCAAAACCTGGTGCGCCAGCTTGCGCTCAAATCCGATGTGTTCATTGAGAATTTCAAGCTGGGCGGACTTGCCAAGTACGGCTTGGACTATGCCTCCCTCTCCGCCGCCAACCCGCGCCTCGTCTACTGTTCCATCACCGGCTTTGGCCAAGACGGCCCCTATGCCAAGCGGGCAGGTTATGACTTCATGATCCAGGGCATGTCGGGCCTGATGAGTGTCACCGGCGAGGCGGACGGGATGCCGTTGAAGGTGGGTGTCGCGGTGAGCGATCTCTTCACCGGGCTCTATGCCGCCAACGCCGTTCAGGCCGCGCTGATCGACCGGGAGCGCAGCGGCACGGGCACGCATATCGATATGGCCTTGCTCGACAGCCAGATCGCAGCGCTGGCCAACCAGAACACCAACTATCTGGTGAGCGGCAACGCCCCCGGCCGGATGGGCAATGCGCACCCCAACATTGTGCCCTATCAGGCGTTCGAAACCGCCGACGGGCACATCATCCTGGCCGTGGGCAACAACCGCCAGTTCGGGAAATTCTGCGAGATCGCCGGCCTTAACGACATCCCGGACGATCCGCGCTTTGCCGACAACAAGCAGCGGGTGGCCCATCGCGAAGAACTGGTGGCGATCGTGGCTGACGCCATGAAGCAGCGTACCACGGCGGGCTGGATTGAGGTTCTGGAAGCGGCCTCCGTGCCGTGCGGGCCCATCAACCAGATCGACCAGGTGTTCGCCGACGCACATGTGGCCCACAGAACCTTGCAGGTGACCGGAACACGCAACGACGGCACCAAGACCCCCACGGTCGCCGGCCCCATCCGCTTCAACGGCGCACAAATGGTGTCGGATGAACCCGTGCCCACGCTGGGCGGCCACACCGATCAAGTGTTGCGCGATGTGCTGTCCCTCACGGACACGGAGCTTCAGACCCTTAAGGACGGAACCACGATCGAGTAGAGGCCTCCAGATGAATCTTGAGCTCACCACCGACCGCTTGATCCTCAAACCCTTCGGCGATGGCGACCTTGATCTTGTGGTTGAGCTGCGCACCGATCCGAGTGTTATGAGGTATATCTCTGAAACCTCAACGCCTGAGCTCTTGGCCAAGCGCATGCCCGATTTTTGCCGCCGCAGTGAAGACGGCTCCATGGGGATGTGGAGCGTGAGGCTGGCAGACACGGGCGAGAAGATCGGAACCTCAATCCTGTTGCCGCTGCCGGAGGAGGCCCATGATACGCGGTGGGACTTCCACGAAAACGGCAAGCGGGTGAACGAGGACGTGGAAGTGGGCTACATTCTGAAACCGGCCGCCTGGGGCAAAGGCTATGCCACCGAGATCACTCGGCGCCTGTTGCAGTTCGCGTTTGAAGACACTCCACTCTCAGAAGTGGTCGCCGTCACTGATCCGGACAATGTAGCCTCTCAAAACGTGCTGCGCAAATCAGGCCTCATCGACACCGGCACGCGCCGGGCCTATTGCCGCGATCTTCCGGGCTTCATCATCACCAAAGACCAGTGGCGCGCCGGTCAGGCAGCATAGCGGGCATAGCCTTCAATGTAGTAGGCCGCATCGTTGGCCACATCCCGGGCAGAAGCCCGCCCTGCCATGGCCTCAG
>JBCDIP010000229.1:0-5630 GCA_038748855.1 Pseudomonadota bacterium | reverse complement strand
TTCCGGGCTCATTCCGCGGCGCACTCCATCGCAGTAAGCCGGCTTTTCAGCGTGCCCACATGGAGCTCCAGCTTGTGACCGTCCGGATCAAGAAAGTAGAAGCTGTCCCCTTCTGATTTGTTCTCGCGCCAAGCCCGTCCACCGGCGGCTTCCACGCGGGCTGAGGCAGCCTCAAAGTCTTCTTGAGCCACATCGAAGGCAATGTGCGTGTAGTCAGGATGCGGCGCGCTCCGCGTTTCCGGATCGTATGAGAGGCAAAGCCAAAGCGCACCAGCTTCCAGGTAGGCCCCCGTCTCCCAGCGCTTGGCAAGGCTCAAGCCCAGGCCATCCACATAGAACGCTAAAGCGCGCTCCAGGTCGGCCACGGCAAGGGTGATGTGATTGAGGCCGAGAACTTTGGTCACAGGACAACCCGTCGGCCAAAGGCCGCTCTACTCCGCAGCATCCGCATACCCACGCTCTGCGCTGAGCTGTCGGATGAGATCCTGGGCTGCTGTGCTGATCACCGTTCCCGGTGGGAAGATCGCCGCCGCACCGGCCTGCTTCAGAGCATCAAAGTCCTGTGGCGGGATGACCCCGCCGACCACCACCATGATGTCCTCACGCCCCAGTTTGCCCAAAGCTCCTTTCAGATCCGGTACCAGGGTCAAATGGCCGGCCGCCAAGGAGGAGACGCCGATAATGTGCACATCATTCTCCACCGCCTGCTGAGCCACTTCATCCGGCGTTGAGAACAAGGGGCCGATATCCACGTCAAACCCGATATCGGCAAAGGCAGTGGCGATCACCTTCTGGCCGCGGTCGTGGCCGTCCTGGCCCATCTTGGCAATAAGAATGCGCGGGCGCCGGCCATCGGCTTCCTCAAAGGCATCCACCATTTTGCGGGTATCTTCCACGGCCTCTGACATCTTGCCGGCCTCCTTGCTGTAAACGCCCTGAATGGCTCGGATCTCGGCAACATGCCGGCCCCAGGCGCGCTCCATGGCCGCGGAAATCTCGCCAACGGTCGCCTTGGTCCGGCCTGCATCCACAGCCGCTTTCAGCAAGTTGCCTTCGCCCGACTTCGCCACCCTGCCAAGCTCATCGAGCATGGCTTGGGTCTCCGCCTCGTTGCGCTCGGCTTTGAGGCGGCGAAGCTTGGCTTCCTGCTCGGCGCGCACTTTGGCGTTCTCGACTTTCAGCACCTCGATATTGTCCGGCTCGTCCACCTGGAACTTGTTGACGCCGACAACGGTCTGGGCACCGGAATCGATCCGTGCCTGGGTCCGCGCGGCAGCTTCCTCGATGCGCAGTTTGGGAATGCCGGCTTCAATGGCCTTGGCCATGCCGCCCAGCTCCTCCACTTCCTGAATGTGCGCCCAGGCTTTGCTGGCGAGCTCATAGGTCAGGCGCTCCACATAATAGCTGCCGCCCCAGGGGTCGATCACCCGGCAGGTGCCGGTTTCCTGTTGCAGAAACAACTGTGTGTTGCGGGCGATGCGGGCGGAAAAGTCCGTGGGCAGGGCCAATGCCTCATCAAGCGCATTGGTGTGCAGCGACTGGGTGTGGCCTTGGGTGGCGGCCATGGCCTCAATGCAGGTGCGGGTCACGTTGTTGAACACATCCTGCGCGGTCAAGGACCAGCCTGACGTCTGGCAGTGGGTCCTGAGGCTGAAGGACTTATCGGACTTGGGCTCAAACGGTGTGAGCAGCTTGGCCCACAATAGCCGGGCGGCCCGCATCTTCGCGATTTCCATGAAGAAGTTCATGCCGATCGCCCAGAAGAAGGAGAGCCGGGGGGCAAAGGCATCAATGTCCAGCCCCGCAGCCACGCCGGCGCGGGCATATTCCACCCCGTCCGCCAAGGTGTACCCGAGCTCCAGATCCGCCGTCGCGCCGGCTTCCTGCATGTGATAGCCGGAGATGGATATGGAGTTGAACTTCGGCATGTGCTGCGATGTGTAGCCGAAGATATCGGAGACGATGCGCATGGAAGGGGCGGGCGGATAGATGTAGGTATTCCGCACCATGAATTCTTTCAGAATGTCATTCTGAATGGTGCCCGCCAGCTTCTCTGGCGCCACGCCCTGTTCCTCGGCGGCGACGATGTAAAGCGCCAGAACCGGGAGCACGGCCCCGTTCATGGTCATGGAAACGCTCATCTGATCGAGCGGGATGCCGTCGAACAAGGTGCGCATGTCATAGATGCTGTCGATGGCCACGCCCGCCATACCCACATCGCCCACCACTCTGGGGTGGTCGGAATCATAGCCGCGGTGGGTGGCAAGATCGAAAGCGATGGAGAGGCCCTTCTGACCGGCCTTCAGGTTGCGCCTGTAGAACGCGTTGGAATCTTCTGCCGTGGAGAAGCCGGAATACTGCCGGATCGTCCAGGGGCGGGTCGTGTACATGGTGGGATAAGGGCCGCGCAGATAAGGCGCAATGCCGGGCCATCCACCGAGAAAGTCCAAATCAGCGGTATCGTCCGGCCCGTAGGCGGGCTTCACCTCAATGCCTTCCGGTGTCTCCCAGGCCTCGCCTCCCGCCGGACGCTGGCCGGCAACGGGGGCAAACTCAACCTTGGTGAAGTCAGGGATGGCGGTCATCATGCAACTCCCAAAAGCTCGTGGGCACCGTTTAGCACGTCCAGTATATCACAACCGGCATAAACGAATGTACCCACTCCGGCCGCGGTCAGAGCATCGCTGGGCCGGCCGGCCAAATAGACATGCTTGGCACCTGCTGCGCTAAGCGCCTGGGCGACATCTGGGCCAAGGGTTTCATACACCTCATCACTGGAACACAAGATGGCGATGCTGGCTCCGCTCTCTGAGAACGCGGCCGCCGCGGCTTCGGCGCTCTCGAACCCATCGTTCTGCACGGCCTCTATGCCGCCGGCCTCAAACACGTTGGCAGCCCAGGTGGCCCGGCCTGTGAAGGCAGCAACGGGACCGAGATTGGCCAGAAACACTTTGGGCCGGGTGCCGGCTCCATCTGCCGCATCGCGCAGCGCTTCGAACGGTTCGGCCGTCCGGTAGGCCGCAAGGGTGTTCTGCGGGCCCGCTGCCTGAGCGTCGAGCGGGGCGAGCACCTCAGCTGGCGTTTCGGCAAGGTGGGGGAATTCGGAAACGCCGGTGAGGGCGTCCTTGCGCTTGGCAATGTTCTTGGCGCGCGCCTGCCGGGTCTCTGCAATCTGGCTCTGCAGTTCGCCGTTCTGGAGCGCCGCAACGATGCCGCCTCCTGCCTCGATCTGTTGGAAGCGGCGCCAGGCTTCAGCGGCGAGCTCGTGAGCCATGGTGTCCATATAGCCCGAACCCGCCGCGGGATCGGATACATGGCCGAGCCGGCTTTCCTCGCCCAACACCAATTGAACATTGCGCGCCATGCGGCGGGCGAAGCGGTCGGGAAGGCCGATGGCGCTGGTGAAGGGCAGCATGGTCAGACTGTCGGCGCCGGCGGTGGCGGCTGCGAACGTGGCGGCGGTGGCGCGCAGCAGGTTCACATGCGGATCGCGCTTGCTCATCATTCGCCAGCTGGCTTCCGCGTGGAGCTTGAGCGGTTGAGGGTCAAGCGCCATAGCCTCCTGCACCCGGGCCCACAAACGGCGCGCGGCACGAAGCTTAGCGGCCGAGAGGAACATGTCGGCATCAACGCTCAAGACCATGGACACCTGGCGCACCGCGTCTTCAAGCGTTGAGCCAGACACCTCCAGCCAGCGCAGATAGGTGACCGCGGAGGCCAGAGCGCAGCTTAGCTCTTGCGCTTCAGAGGCGCCGGCATTGTGGAAGGTCCGGCCATCGGCTTGGAATGAGGTGATCGCGCCGCCCGCGGGCACGCCGTTGAGAGGGCTCTCGTCCACCTCAGTGCCGTGGAGCGCCAGCTCACCGACCGGGTCGTGGCCGAGGGAGATGTCCGCCTTTGCAGCATCAAGGCCGCGCTTCTCGTAAAGCCCGAGCAGGGCGGCGGCGGCCTCGGCCGTTTTCGGCCCTGCGTCCAGCCTCAGCGGGATCATCTCCAGATAGACCCCGTCCAGGAGCCGGTCAAAGTCTGCGACGGTGGACGCCTCTACGCCGAAGCCGGAGGGTCCGCCATGTCCAGCGATCATCAGGGTAAGGCCGCTGGCGCCGGCTTCCAGATCGCGCAAGGCTTGGGTATTGGCTTCTTCGATGCTGGGCATATCCGCCCGCTGGAGGATGGCCCATCCGCCGCCATCCTTTGTGGGCAGGGCGGCATCCTGGCTCTGACCATAGATGGGTTGCAGCTTCAGCCCGTCATAGGTGGTGGTGACCAGGCGCTTGTCGAAGTCGGCCCCTTTGAGGGTTTTCTCCACCAGGTCCAGCCAGGCCTTGCGGTCGGCGGCGGGGAAATTGTCGGCAAGGGGCAGGTCAGTCATCTTAGAGGCCAGGAATGTTGCGGTGCATCATGGTTATAGCGCACCTTGAGGCCTCTGCAACATCAGCCTTTCGCAGGGGCTTGCCGCGTCCTTGCGTACGCGAGGACCTTCTCAGCCAACGGAAAGGTGTGAGCTATGGGCCCTCGCGTTCGCAAGGGCGCGGGGAAACTCAACCATCAAGGCCAAATAGCCCGAATTTCCTTATCAGTTCAACGCTTTACGCGAAATTGGGTTCGTTTCGTAAAAGACAGCTGCCGATGGCGAAAAATCAACTAATTAGTGGCGTTATCTAAATGTAATCGCTCACCCCCGGAATGCCTTGCACAGCCCGGCGCACCAGATCCTCGCCACCTTCCTGCTTGGCATGTTCCAACAGCCCCGTACCAATGCCCTTGATCTGATCCATGGAGAGGCCATCGGATTGCAAGGTGCCTACCAGCTTCATGTCCTCTCCGGCACCGCAGCACATAAGGCCGCCCAGCTTGCCGCCTAGGCCGCCGCCTCCACCGCCGCCGCCGGCATATTGCTCGGCCAACTCTCCGGCGCCCGGAAGCTTAGCGAAGAGCTCGCTCACCGCGCCACTGTCGCCCTGATCTTGCAGAAGCGAGAGCACCATGCCCACCGCCTTGTGGGCCAGCGCTTCATCAATTCCAAACTGGCTCGCCAGTTGCGAGATCAATTGTTCCATTCTCACTCTCCAAAAAAATCTGCCCCGGGCACCTTGGCGCGGGGCAGCTGTGATTGCGTCTGAGGGCAATTTATAGCAGATTGCGCCGCAACATAACCCTATCCCTTAAATGTGACAGGCGAACTTTCTCATGACGGACGGCACTCAGGTTTTCATTGGTACAGCACAAGAAAAACAGTTCTTGAATCTGAAGCTGGCAAACCGCCATGGGCTCATCACCGGAGCCACCGGCACCGGGAAAACCGTGACCTTGCAGATCCTCGCGGAAGGCTTTGCCGACCAGGGCGTGCCGGTGTTTGCGGCTGATGTGAAGGGCGATCTCTCAGGCGTTGCCGCGGAAGGCGAACCGAAGGACTTCCTCATCGACCGGGCCAACAAGATCGGCTTTGAGGATTACGGCTTTGATGCCTATCCCACCGTGTTTTGGGATCTGTTTGGCGACCAAGGCCACCCGGTCCGCACCACCATTTCCGAAATGGGCCCGCTTCTGCTCTCGCGCCTTTTGAACCTGACAGAGGCTCAAGAAGGGGCGCTCAACATTGCCTTCCGGATTGCCGATGAAGAAGGCCT